>NZ_JAAGPB010000027.1:0-233 GCF_017104585.1 Burkholderia sp. Ac-20392 | reverse complement strand
ATTGATAGTACATTGTGATGCCAGTTGAATATAGAAACAGTTGATATGTATCACACATGCAAATTGTATATTCCGACTGTACCGCGCACAAACGTGCTTCTTCATCACACACGTCGTGGACGACTAATACGTTGAATTATTCATCACATGCACATGTTAGCAGTCCTGACTATAAAGTCTGTTTCGCACTCTTTTTTTTTTTTTTTTTTTTTTTTTCTTTTTTTTTTTTTTTA
>NZ_JAAGPB010000026.1:0-40602 GCF_017104585.1 Burkholderia sp. Ac-20392 | reverse complement strand
CCGGCGGGCGGCCCGTGGGCGGCGCGCACCGCGGCACCGTTGCGGTGCATGCGGGCTACCGATCAGCCGGTTTGGGGCGACCGACTTCCGGGTATAATTACGGCCTTCCTTTCGCCCCACGTCGCCACCTCGCGCGACTCATCGACGTCAGTCCAGCCCATGGCTCACTTCTCGTGTTTTCCCGGCGCTTCGGCCCTCTCCGATTTCCGTCAAACCCGTCTGCTCGACACGCTCAGGCAAATCGACGCCAACATCGTCGCGGTGCGCGGGCAGTTCCTGCACTTCGTCAATGCGGCCGAGCCGCTGTCGGCCGACGACAGCGCGCGCATCGACGCGCTGATGCACTACGGCGCGCCGTTCGAACCGGCGACTGAAAAGGGCACGGCCGAGACCTTCGTCGTACTGCCGCGCTTCGGCACGGTCTCGCCGTGGGCGAGCAAGGCGACCGACATCGCGCAGCATTGCGGCCTCACGCAGGTGCGTCGCATCGAGCGCGGCGTCGAGTTCACGGTCACGCTGAAGTCGGGCCTGCTCGGCGGCAAGAAGGCGCTGTCGGACGACGCACGTGCGGCCGTCGCAGCCGCGCTGCATGACCGGATGACCGAAAGCGTGGTCGCGGCGCGCGACGACGCGAAGCACCTGTTCGACGAACTGCCGGCCAAGCCGCTCGCGAGCGTCGACGTGCTGGGCGTCGGCCGCGGTGCGCTCGAACGCGCGAACGTCGAGCTGGGCCTCGCGCTCGCCGACGACGAGATCGACTACCTGGTCGACGCGTTCCGCAAGCTCGAACGCAACCCGACCGACGTGGAACTGATGATGTTCGCGCAGGCGAACAGCGAGCACTGCCGCCACAAGATCTTCAACGCGCAGTGGACGATCGACGGCGAAGCGCAGGACATGTCGCTGTTCGCGATGATCCGCAATACCGAAAAGCTGAACCCGCAGGGCACGATCGTCGCGTATTCGGACAACTCGTCGATCATGGTCGGCGCCGAAGCCGAACGCTGGTTCCCGCGCAACGCGGGCGCGGCCGGCGAGCCGGGCGAGCGCTATGGCCGCCACAACGAGCTCACGCACACGCTGATGAAGGTCGAGACGCACAACCACCCGACGGCGATCTCGCCGTTCCCGGGTGCGGCGACCGGCGCAGGCGGCGAGATCCGCGACGAAGGTGCGACGGGCCGCGGTGCGCGCCCGAAGGCCGGCCTCACGGGCTTCACCGTGTCGAACCTCGATCTGCCCGACGCACGCCAGTCGTGGGAAAACGCGCGCGACGCGGCCCAGCCGGTCGGCGAGCGCAACCCGAACGATGCGCACGGCCCGTACGGCCGCCCGGACCGCATCGCGTCGCCGTTGCAGATCATGATCGACGGCCCGCTCGGCGGCGCCGCGTTCAACAACGAATTCGGCCGTCCGAACCTCGGCGGCTACTTCCGCGTGTACGAGCAGAACGTCGGCGGGAAGGTGCACGGCTATCACAAGCCGATCATGATCGCGGGCGGCCTCGGCAACATCGCCGATCAACATACGCACAAGCACGACGTGCCGGCCGGCTCGCTGCTGATCCAGATCGGCGGCCCCGGCATGCGGATCGGGATGGGCGGCGGCGCCGCGAGCTCGATGGCGACCGGCGCGAACACGGCCGAACTCGACTTCGACTCGGTGCAGCGCGGCAACCCCGAAATCGAGCGTCGCGCACAGGAAGTGATCAACGGCTGCTGGCAGCTCGGCGCGGAAAACCCGATCCTGAGCATCCACGACGTTGGCGCGGGCGGCCTGTCGAACGCGTTCCCCGAGATCGTCGACGGTGCGGGCAAGGGCGCGCGCTTCGAGCTGCGCAAGGTCGCGCTCGAGGAATCGGGCCTGTCGCCGCGTGAAATCTGGTCGAACGAAGCGCAGGAGCGCTACGTGCTGGCGATCGCACCGGCCGACCTGCCGCGTTTCGAGGCGATCTGCGTACGTGAGCGCTGCCCGTTCGCGGTGGTTGGTGTCGCGACCGACGAACGCCAGCTGAAGCTCGTCGACGACGAAGCGGCGGGCGCCGACGAATACCCGGTCGACATGCCGATGGAAGTGCTGCTCGGCAAGCCGCCGCGCATGCATCGCGACGTCACGCGCGTGGCGACCGAGCGCGCGCCGGTCGACGTGACGGGCATCGCGCTGTCGGAAGTCGCGGTCGACGTGCTGAAGCACCCGACGGTCGGCAGCAAGTCGTTCCTGATCACGATCGGCGACCGTTCGGTTGGCGGCACGTCGGTGCGCGACCAGATGGTCGGCCCGTGGCAGGTGCCGGTGGCCGACTGCGCGGTCACCGCGCTCGACTACGCGGGCTTCAAGGGCGAGGCGATGACGATGGCCGAGCGCACGCCGCTCGCGGTGATCGACGCGCCGGCGTCGGGCCGCATGGCGGTCGGCGAGGCGATCACGAACATCGCGAGCGCGCCGATCGCATCGCTCGACAAGCTGAAGCTGTCGGCGAACTGGATGGCTGCATGCGGCACGGCCGGCGAGGACGCCGCGCTGTTCGACACGGTCAAGGCGATCGGCATGGAGCTGTGCCCGGCACTCGGGATCGGCATCCCGGTCGGCAAGGATTCGCTGTCGATGAAGACGAAGTGGGACGAGCAGGGCGTCGCGAAGGAAGTGGTGTCGCCGGTGTCGCTGATCATCTCCGCGTTCGCACCGGTCGAGGACGTGCGCCGTCACCTGACGCCGCAACTGCGCCGTATCGCCGACGCAGGCGACAGCGTGCTGATCGCGATCGATCTCGGTCGCGGCAAGAACCGGATGGGCGGCAGCATCTTCGCGCAGGTCACGCAGCAGGTCGGCGACACGACGCCGGACGTCGACGACGCAGAAGACCTGAAGCGCTTCTTCAACGCGATCCAGTCGCTCAATGCGCAGGACAAGCTGCTGGCATACCACGACCGCTCGGACGGCGGCCTGTGGGCGACGGTGTGCGAAATGGCGTTCGCGGGCCACGCGGGCGTGTCGCTGAACGTCGACATGCTGACGCTCGACCCGAATCACGAATCCGACTACGGCGACGCGAAGGACTGGGCGAAGCAGACGAGCGGCCGTCGCGACGATCGCACGCTGCGCGCGCTGTTCTCCGAGGAACTCGGCGCCGTCGTGCAGGTGCGTGCGACCGACCGTGACGCGGTGCTCGGCGCACTGCGCGAGTTCGGCCTGTCGGCGTGCTCGCACGTGATCGGCTCGGTCAACGATCGCGACGTGATCGAGGTGTATCGCGACGCGAAGAAGATCTTCGACGCACCGCGCACCGAACTCCATCGCGCATGGGGCGAAGTGAGCTGGCGCATCGCGCGCCTGCGCGACAACCCCGCGTGCGCGGATGCCGAATACGACGCGCTGCTCGACGCGGCCGATCCGGGCATCTCGCCGGTGCTGAGCTTCGATCCGGCCGACGACATCGCCGCGCCGTTCATCTCAACGGGCGCACGGCCGCGCGTCGCGATCCTGCGCGAGCAGGGCGTGAACTCGCATCTGGAAACGGCCTACGCGTTCGATCGCGCGGGCTTCGATGCACACGACGTGCACATGAGCGACCTGCTGGCCGGCCGTGCCACGCTCGCCGATTTCGCGGGTGCGGTCGCATGCGGCGGCTTCTCGTACGGCGACGTGCTGGGTGCGGGCGAAGGCTGGGCGAAGACGGTCCGCTTCAACGCGAACCTCGCCGACATGTTCTCGGCGTTCTTCGCGCGTCCCGACACGTTCGCGCTCGGCATCTGCAACGGCTGCCAGATGCTGTCGAGCCTCGCGTCGATGATCCCGGGCGCGGAAGCGTGGCCGAAGTTCACGCGCAACAAGTCCGAACAGTTCGAGGCGCGCTTCTCGTTCGTCGAAGTGCAGAAATCGCCGTCGATCTTCTTCGCGGGGATGGAAGGCTCGCGGATTCCGGTCGCGGTCGCGCACGGCGAAGGCTACGCGGACTTCTCGCAACAGGGCGACATCGATCGCGTCGCGGTCGCGATGCGTTACGTCGACCACCGCGGCGAAGCGACCGAGGGCTATCCGTTCAACCCGAACGGCTCGCCGGCCGGCATCACGTCGGTCACGACGGCCGACGGCCGCTTCTCGGTGCTGATGCCGCACATGGAGCGTGTGCATCGCACGGTCGCGATGAGCTGGCACCCGGAAAGCTGGGGTGAAGCGAGCCCGTGGATGCGCGTGTTCCGCAACGCGCGCCGCTGGATCGGTTGATCGGGATGATGTTCGATCCGAACGCGCCGGTCGAGGTCGTCACGCTGCGCGACCAGCGCGCGAGCGAGGCCGACGCGATCGGCCGCGTGATCGTCGCGGCGTTCGCTGGCGAGCCGGAAGGCGGGCAGTTCGAACGGCGGATCGTCGATACGCTGCGTGCGGACGGTGCGTTGAGCGTCTCGCTCGTCGCGGAGCGCGACGGCCGCCTGATCGGTCACGTTGCGTTCTCGCCGGTGTCGATCGGTGGTGAACCGTCGGGTAGCCAGGGCTGGTACGGGCTGGCGCCGCTCGCGGTGCTGCCCGACTGCCAGCGACAGAGCATCGGTGCGGGGCTGGTGCGCACGGGGCTCGACGCGTTGCGCCGGCTTGGCGCACGCGGCTGCGTGCTGCTCGGGGAACCCGCGTACTACACGCGGTTCGGCTTTGCGCCATCCGGCGACATCGTGTTCCCGGGCGTGCCGCCCGAGTATTTCCTCGCGCTGTCGCTCGACGATTCGGCGCTGCGTCCGTCGGGTGACGTTCGCTATCACGACGTGTTTTATCCCGCGTAACCTGCGCATGCGGTGCGCGTGAATCCGGCACGGAAAGGGCCGCTCTCTGGAGAGCGGCCTTTTTCTTTTGCCGGGCTGCAAGCGCATCGTGACGCGCCCGCAAGCAGTGCGCGGGCAATAAAAAAGCCGCTCCGAAGAGCGGCTTTTCGATGCGGCGACGAGCGCCGGCGTTACTGGATCTTTGCCTGCTGGCGCAGACCTTCCTCGAACGCCTGCAGCTTCTGCTGCACGAGCTGCTGCGCGATCTGTGCCTTCACCTGATCGAACGGCGGCGGGGCGATGTCGCGGATGTCGTCGACACGGATGATGTGCCAGCCGAACTGCGTCTTCACCGGCGTGTCGGTCATCTGGCCTTTCTGCAGCTTCTGCGCAGCCGCCGCGAATTCCGGCACGTACGCCTTCGGGTCGGACCAGTCGAGATCGCCGCCGTTCTTGCCCGAACCCGGATCCTTCGAGTACTGCTTCGCGAGATCCTCGAACTTTGCGCCGGCCTTGATCTTCGCGATCAGGTCCTTCGCCTGCTGCTCGTTGTCGACGAGGATGTGGTGCAGGTGGTATTCGCGATTGCCGCCGGCGCCCTTGACGAGGTCGTCGTAGCGCGCCTTCACTTCGGCGTCGGTCGGCTGGTTCTTCTTCAGGAAGCTCTCGATCATCGAACGCAGCACGACGGTCTGCTGCGCGACGGCGACTTGCGCCTTCACGTCCGGACGGTTCGGGATGCCTTCACGGATCGCTTCCTGCATCAGGATTTCGCGGTTCACGAGTTCCTGGCGGACGGCCTGCTGCAGTTGCGGGCTGTCGGTCTGGCCTTGCTGGACGAGCTGAGCAACCATCGCGTCGGCGCGCGACTTCGGAATCGGCGTGCCGTTGACGACGGCGATGTTCTGGGCAAATGCCGGTGCCGCTGCAAAAGCAGCCGCCGCGACCCACAGGCGGGGGGATTTCAGGATCATCGGGAATTCCTAATGAGACTAGATTGAAGATTCGTTGAATTCTTCGGGCGTGTAAGCCACGATCGCGAGCGCGTGAATGCCGCGCTGCATCGCATCAGCGAGCGCATCATACACCAGCCGGTGCCGCGCGACGCGCGGCTTGCCCGCGAAGGCGGCCGACACGATCGTGACCGTGAAGTGGCCGCCGGCGGACGCGCCGGCGTGGCCTGCGTGCTGCGCGCTGTCGTCGCGCACGGTGAGCGACACCGGGGCGAGCGAGGCGGTGAGGCGCGCTTCGATCAGCGCGATGCGTTCGTCAGGCGACGCGTGGAGAAAGGCGTCCGTCATGTCACTCGTCCTTCAGGTATTTCGTGAGCCACAGGCTCTGCAGGATGATGAATACGACCATCGCGCCCGTCGTGCCGAACAGCTTGAAGTTCACCCATTGCGATTCGGTGAAGTTGTGCACCACGTACAGGTTCGCGACGCCGAGCACCGCGAAGAACAGCGCCCAGGCGACGTTCAGCTTGTCCCACACGGGGTGCGGCAGCGTGAGCTGCTTGCCCATCATCTTCTCGATCAGGTTGTTGCCGAACGCATAACGCGCGGCGAGCAGCCCGACCGCAAACAGCCAGTACAGCACAGTCGGTTTCCATTGAATGAATTTCTCGTCATGCAGGACGAGGGTGGCGCCACCGAAAACGACGATCACGCCGAGGCTGACCCACAGCATCGTGTCGACCTTCCGGTGCCGGAAGGCAACCCATGCGACCTGGGCCAGCGTCGCGACGATCGCGACGGCGGTAGCGGTAAAGATGCCCCAGACCTTGAAGGCGGCAAAAAACAGGATGATCGGAAACAGATCGAACAGGAATTTCATGGCGCTCGCAGCTGCGTGAAAGGCCGCTTGCGCGGCCTTTCACCGTTGTAGGGACCCGCCAGGCACCGCCGGAGCGGATCGGGGCGGCGGCGAGGAGTGCCCCGCGGATCCGCCCGGCGCCGCTCATTCGTTTTCGGGTCGGGACTCGAAGTTTAACGCAGCCGAATTGATGCAGTACCGCAAACCGGTCTGGTCGCGCGGGCCGTCCTCGAACACGTGGCCGAGATGCGCGCCGCAGTGGTTGCAGCGCACCTCGACACGCACCATCCCGTGCGAGTAGTCGACCTTTTCGTCGATCACCTCGCCGTTGAGCGGCTTGAAGTAGCTGGGCCAGCCGCAGCCCGAGTGGAATTTGGAGCCGGATTCGAACAGCGGCGTGCTGCAGACGACGCATTTGTAGATGCCGTCGTCTTCGGTGTCGGTGTATTCGCCGGTGAACGCACGCTCGGTTGCCGCATGCTGCGTGACTTCGTACTGCATCGGCGTGAGCCGACGGCGCAGCTCGGCGTCGTCCTTCTCGTACGGGAAGGTCTTGTCGTCGGAATCGTGGGACATGTGGGGTTCTCCTGATCGGTCGGTCGATACGCGCGGGTTGGGGCTCAGGACGAGCAGCTCACTTCGAGCGACCCGGCCCAGTCGGGCGGCAACGCCGCGTACGCTTCATGCTCCGGTTGTTCGTCGAACGGCCGGCGCAGGATCTGCGCGAGACGCTCGACTTCCGAAAAATCCTTTTCCTTTGCGCGCCGGATCGCGACTTCGGCGAGATGGTTGCGCAACACGTATTTCGGATTCACGCGGTTCATCGCGGCCGCACGTGCCGCATCGTCGCGCGTTTCCTCGGACAGCCGCGCGCGGTAGAGGTTCGCCCACGCGTCGAACGCGTCGCGGTCGATGAACAGGTCGCGCACGGGCGCGTCGCGGCTCGCGTCGTGCTTCGAGATCTGCGCGAGCCGGCGGAACGTCAGCGTGAAATCCGCGTGGCTCGCATGCATCGTCTCGAGCAGCTTGTTGGCAAGCTCGGCATCGTTCTCGCGCTCGAGCTCGAGGCCGAGCTTCGCGCGCATTGCACGTTCGAGCGCGGGGCCGAAACGTTCCGGGAATTTCGCGAGCACGGCCTGCGCGTCCTCCACTGCACGTTCGGCGCGCGCATCGTCGTCGGCGATGCCGTGCTGCAGGCCGATCAGCGGCAGCAGCGCCTGCGCGAGGCAATAGCAGTTCCAGTGCGCGATGCGCGGCTGCATCCGGTATGCGTAGCGGCCGCTCGTATCCGAGTGGTTGCAGATGTGGTTCGCGTCGAACGCATCGACGAAGCCGAACGGGCCGTAGTCGATCGTCACGCCGAGGATCGACATGTTGTCGGTGTTCATCACGCCGTGGCAGAAGCCGACTGCCTGCCACTGCGCGACGAGATCGGCGGTGCGCAGCGTCGCGGCTTCGAGCAGCGCGAGGTACGGATCGTCGGCGTGGCGGCAATCCGGATAGAAGCGGTCGATCACGTGATCGGCGAGCTGGCGCAGCAGGTCGGGGCGATCGTTCGAGAAGAAGTGCTCGAAGTGGCCGAAGCGCACGAAGCTCTCGGACACGCGCGTGACGACGGCCGACGTCTCGATCTCCTCGCGCACCACCGGCTGGTCGGAACCGATCACCGTCAGTGCGCGCGTGGTCGGGATGCCGAGGTGATGCATCGCTTCCGAGCACAGGAATTCGCGGATCGACGAGCGCAGCACCGCGCGGCCGTCGCCCATTCGCGAGTACGGCGTGCGGCCGCTGCCTTTCAGCTGCAGCTCGTAGCGGCGGCCGTTCGTGCCGGTGCGCTCGCCGATCGTCAGCGCGCGACCGTCGCCGAGCTGGCCGGCCCACACGCCGAACTGGTGGCCGGAATACACCGATGCATACGGCATCGCGTTCGCAGGCCAGTCGCGCGTCGGGTTGCCGGCAAACAGCTCGGCGAAGCCGGGCTGCGCGGCGATCGACTGCGGCAGGTCGAGCAGTTGCGCGACTTCGTCGGAAAAGCCGACGACGTATGGCGCCGCAAGCGGCGCGGCCGGCAGCCGCGTATGAAACGCGTCGCCGAGCGTGACGAACGCGCCAACGGCGGGCTCGCCGAGCGTGGCGGCGAGGTCGGGGAGGGTGTCAGCCGAATCGGCTGCGCTTCGGGAAAACGACATGTTGAGCGCCTCTGGGTAAGCCGATATTGTAAGGCGGCGCCGCGCCGCCCGCATGGTGGCCCGCGCACCGTGCGCCACGCCCGTCCGGGGCCGCTGACGGGCGCGCCGCAGAGGCACCGATTCGCATCCTCACGGAGAACAAGACGATGGGTAAGCCGTTGCTGGGCCAGATGATGGACATGCCGTTGCTGGTGTCCTCGCTGATTTCTCATGCCGCGCGGCACGCCGGCGATACGGAGATCGTGTCGAAGCGCGTGGAAGGCGATCTGCATCGCTACACGTACCGCGATTGTGAACGCCGCGCGAAGCAGCTGGCGCAGGCGCTTACGCGGCTCGGCGTCGAATCCGGCGATCGCGTCGGCACGCTGGCGTGGAACGGTTACCGGCATCTGGAAGCGTATTACGGGATCGGCGGGATGGGAGCCGTGTGCCACACGATCAACCCGCGCCTGTTCCCCGAGCAGATCGCGTACATCGTCAATCACGCGGAAGACCGCTACGTCTTCTTCGACATCAATTTCGCACCGCTCGTCGCGGCCATCGCGCCGCAATGTCCGCACGTGAAGGGCTGGGTCGCGATGACGGACGCCGCGCACCTGCCGTCCGGCACGACGCCGTTCCTCTGCTATGAAACGCTCGTCGAAGCGGAGGACGGCCGCTACGACTGGCCGCGCCTCGACGAGCAGCAGGCGTCGGGGCTCTGCTACACGTCGGGCACGACCGGCAACCCGAAGGGCGTGCTGTATTCGCACCGCTCGACCGTGCTGCACGCGTACGGCGCCGCGCTGCCCGACGCGATGAACCTGTCCGCGATGGACGCCGTGCTGCCCGTCGTGCCGATGTTCCACGTCAACGCGTGGGGGCTGCCGTACGCGGTGCCGCTCACGGGCGGCAAGCTCGTGCTGCCCGGCAAGGATCTCGACGGGAAATCGCTGTACGAGCTGATGGAAGCCGAGCGCGTGACGTTCTCGGCGGGCGTGCCGACCGTGTGGCTCGGCCTGCTCAACTACATGCGCGAAGCCGGCGTGCGCTTCTCGACGCTGAACCGCACGGTGATCGGCGGCTCCGCGTGCCCGCCCGCGATGCTGCGCACCTTCGAGGACGAATACGGCGTGCGCGTGATCCACGCATGGGGGATGACCGAGCTGTCGCCGCTCGGCACGCTCGCGAAGCTCAACTGGGCGCAGTCGCAGCGGCCGCTCGACGCGCAGCGCAAGCTGCTCGAGAAGCAGGGGCGCGTGATCTGCGGCGTCGACATGCGCATCGTCGGCGAGGACGGCCACGAGCTGCCGTGGGACGGCGTCGCGTTCGGCGAACTGCAGGTGCGCGGCCCATGGGTGATCGACCACTACTTTCGCGGCGAGTCGTCGCCGCTGTCGGACGGCTGGTTCCCGACCGGCGACGTCGCGACGATCGACCCCGACGGCTTCCTGCAGATCACCGACCGCAGCAAGGACGTGATCAAGTCGGGCGGCGAGTGGATCAGCTCGATCGACATCGAGAACGTCGCGATTGCGCACCCGGGCGTGGCCGAGGCCGCCTGCATCGCCTGTGCGCACCCGAAATGGACCGAGCGCCCGCTGCTCGTCGTGGTGCCGCGCGACGGGGCAAACCTGAACCGAGACGCGCTGCTCGCGTTCTACGAAGGCAAGGTCGCGAAATGGTGGATTCCCGACGACGTCGTATTCGTCGAATCGCTGCCGCACACCGCGACCGGCAAGCTGCAGAAGCTGAAGCTGCGCGAGACGTTCCGCGATTACGTGTTGCCGACGGCGGTCTGCGAGCCGTAACGCCGGGCCCGGGCCGGAAGCGGTTCGTGAAGCGGTCGCCCGATCCGTCCCCGGATCGGGCGACCGGCATCGGGAAAAAATTCAAATTGAACGACCGTGCTTTTTCGTTGTATGCTGCCTCCGTTCATCCGGACATGCGGCTGTTCGACCGCGCACAATGAAGCGCAGCCACCCCGGCGCGCGATGCATGGAGGCAGGCAGATGGCAGTGGATTACTCGACTCGCGACGGCGTGGCCGTCCTTACACTCAACAATCCGCCCGTCAACGGGCTCGGCCTGTCGACCCGTCAGGGCGTCATGGACGCGCTCGATCGCGCCGCGCAGGACCCGTCGGTCACGGCCATCGTGCTGACCGGCGCGGGACGCGCATTCTCGGGCGGCGCGGACATCACCGAATTCAATACGCCGAAGGCGTTGCAGGAGCCGACGCTGCACACCGTGATTTACGCGGTGGAGGCAAGCGCGAAGCCCGTCGTCGCGGCGCTGCACAGCGTCGTGATGGGCGGCGGCCTCGAGCTCGCGCTCGGCGCGCACTACCGCGTCGCGGCACCGGGCGCGCAGGTCGCGCTGCCCGAAGTGAAGCTCGGCCTGCTGCCGGGCGCGGGCGGCACGCAGCGCCTGCCGCGTGCAGTGGGGCTCGAAACCGCGCTGAACATGATCGTGTCGGGCGCGCCCGTGCCGTCCGAGCAGCTCGCGAAGAGCGGGCTGTTCGACGAAATGGCCGACGGCGACCTGCTCGACGCGGCCGTCGCGTTCGCCCGCAAGGTCGGTGCGCAGAAGGGGCCGCATCCGCGCGTGCGCGATCGCAAGATCGTCCACCCGAACGCCGCGGGCTTCATCCAGTTCGCGCGCAATTCGGCCCGGGCCGCCGCACCGAACTTCCCTGCGCCGCACAAGTGCATCGATGCGATCGAGGCCGGCGTGCTGCACGGCTTCGACAAGGGCAGCGTTGCCGAGCGCGAAGGTTTCGTCGCGTTGATGATGACGCCGGAAAGCCGTGCGCTGCGACATGCATTCTTCGGCGAGCGCGCGGCGAGCAAGATTCCCGACGTGCCGGCCGATACGCCGTTGCGCGAGATTCGCCGCGTCGGCGTGATCGGCGCGGGCACGATGGGCGGCGGGATCGCGATGAATTTCATCAATGCGGGCCTGCCCGTGACGTTGCTCGAGACGAAACAGGACGCGCTCGAGCGCGGCGTCGCGACGATCCGCAAGAACTACGACGCGCAGGTGAAGAAGGGCAAGCTCACGCAGGAGAAGCTCGACGCGCGCATGGCGCTGATCACGCCGACGCTGTCCTACGACGACCTGAAAGACGCCGACCTGATCGTCGAGGCCGTGTTCGAGGAACTCGGCGTGAAGGAGCAGGTGTTCAAGAAGCTCGACGAAGTTGCGAAGGCGGGCGCGATCCTCGCGTCGAACACGTCGACGCTCGACGTCGACAAGATCGCGGCGTTCACGAAGCGTCCGCAGGACGTCGTCGGCATGCACTTCTTCAGCCCGGCGAACGTGATGAAGCTGCTCGAGGTCGTGCGCGGCGCGCAGACCGCGAAGGACGTGCTGGCCACCGTGATGGCCGTCGCGAAGAAGATCCGCAAGACGGCGGTCGTGTCGGGCGTGTGCGACGGCTTCATCGGCAACCGGATGATCGAGCAGTACATCCGCCAGGCGCTGTTCATGCTCGAGGAAGGCGCGCTGCCCGCGCAGGTCGACCGTGCGATCGAGAAATTCGGTTTCGCGATGGGCCCGTTCCGGATGAGCGACCTCGCCGGCAACGACATCGGCTGGGCGATCCGCAAGCGCCGCTACATCGAGCAGCCCGATCTCCAGTACTCGAAGATCGCCGACCGCCTGTGCGAGCAGGGCCGCTTCGGCCAGAAGACGGGCGCCGGCTGGTACGACTACGTGCCGGGCGATCGCAAGGCGAAGCCGTCGTCGCTCGTCGACGAGATGGTCGTCGCGTATTCGAAGGAGCGCGGCGTCGAGCGGCGCAAGATCGGCGACGACGAGATCGTCGAGCGGCTCGTGTTCGCGCTCGTCAACGAAGGCGCGAAGATTCTCGAAGAGAAGATCGCATCGAAGGCGTCCGACATCGACATGGTCTACCTGACCGGCTATGGCTTCCCGCTGTGGCGCGGTGGCCCGATGCTGTACGCGGACGTGGTCGGCCTCTACAACGTCGAGCGCGCGATTCGCCGCTACGCAGCTGCACCGAACGGCGACGCATGGCAGCTCGCGCCGTCGATCGCGGAGCTCGCGAAGGCCGGCCGCGGGTTCAACGGCTGACGCGCAGGATCGCGGCGCGACGCACACCCGGAGAAACGCAATGAAACGCACCGACGACGTACTGCTCGTGATCGACGTGCAATACGACTTCATGCCGGGCGGCGCGCTCGCGGTGCCCGACGGCGACGCGGTCGTGCCGGTGATCAACGCGCTGGCGCAACGCTTCGACCAGGTCGTGCTGACGCAGGACTGGCACCCGCGCGAGCACGTGTCGTTCGCGGCGAACCATCCGGGCCGCGAACCGTTCTCCACGCTCGCGCTGCCGTACGGCGAGCAGGTGCTGTGGCCCGTGCACTGCGTGCAGGACACCGACGGCGCGGCGTTGCATCGCGACCTCGACATCCCGCACGCGCGGCTCGTGATCCGCAAAGGCGGCGACGCGCAGGTCGACAGCTATTCCGCGTTCGTCGAAGCCGACCGCACGACGCGCACCGGGCTCGCGGGCTATCTGCGCGAGCTCGGCGCGAAGCGTGTGTGGTGCTGCGGGCTCGCGACCGACTACTGCGTCGCGTGGTCGGCGCTCGATGCGCGCGCGGCCGGTTTCGAAGCCGCAGTGATCAACGATGCGTGCCGCGCGATCGACCTGAACGGGTCGCTCGCCCACGCATGGCAACAGATGCAGGCAGCGGGCGTCGCGCATGTGACGTCCGCGGGCGCGCGCCCGGCGGCGTAGCGCAATTCCCCATCCGATTCAGGACATGATGCAGGACCGAAGGAGACTCGCATGACCGAAGCCGTAATCGTATCGACCGCCCGCACGCCGCTGGCGAAATCCTGGCGCGGTGCTTTCAACATGACGCATGGCGCGACGCTCGGCGGCCACGTGGTCGCGGCCGCGCTCGAACGCGCGAAGCTCGACCCCGCACGCGTCGAGGACGTGATCATGGGTTGCGCGAACCCCGAAGGCGCAACCGGCGCGAACATCGCGCGGCAGATCGCACTGCGCGCGGGGCTGCCCGTGACGGTGCCGGGGATGACCGTGAACCGTTTCTGCTCGTCCGGGCTGCAGACCATCGCGCTGGCCGCGCAGCGGATCATCGCGGGCGAAGGCGAAGTGTATGTGGCAGGCGGCGTCGAATCGATCTCGTGCGTGCAGAACGAGATGAACCACCACATGATCCAGGAAGGCTGGCTCGTCCAGCACAAGCCCGAGATCTACTGGAACATGCTGCAGACGGCCGAGAACGTCGCGAAGCGCTACGGCATCTCGAAGGAGCGGCAGGACGAGTACGGCGTGCAGTCGCAACTGCGGGCGGCAGCCGCGCTGGAAGCCGGGCGCTTTCGCGACGAGATCGCGCCGATCACTGTGCTCGCGGGCATCGCCGACAAGGCGACGGGCCGCCTGTTCACGAAGGAAGTGACGGTCTCGGCGGACGAAGGGATCCGTCCCGACACGACGCTGGAAGGCGTGTCGAAGATCCGGTCAGCCGTGCCGGGTGGCGTGATCACCGCCGGCAACGCGAGCCAGTTCTCGGACGGCGCGTCGGCCTGCGTCGTGATGAGCGCCGACGCCGCGCAGCGCGAAGGGCTGCAGCCGCTCGGCGTGTTCCGCGGTTTCGCGGTGGCCGGGTGCGAGCCGGACGAGATGGGCATCGGCCCCGTGTTCGCGGTACCCAAGCTGCTGAAGCAGGCGGGGTTGAAGGTCGACGATATCGGCCTGTGGGAACTGAACGAAGCGTTCGCGGTGCAGGTGCTGTACTGCCGCGACACGCTCGGGATTCCTGAGGATCGTCTGAACGTGAACGGCGGCGCGATCGCGGTCGGCCATCCGTACGGCGTATCGGGCGCGCGCCTGACGGGCCATGCGCTGATCGAAGGCAAGCGGCGCGGCGTGAAGTACGTGGTCGTCACGATGTGCATCGGCGGCGGGCAGGGCGCAGCCGGCCTGTTCGAAATCCTCTGATCTTTGGCAGATGGCGGCCGCGGTTTCGCTTCGGCGAGGCAGGCGGCCGCGATGCGAATCGGTGCGACTGACCCACCATTCGAAACAATCGGGAAGCAAAAGGCATGCACCCGGCAATGCCGTTTCCCCTTACTTGTCAAACGAATTGCCCCACCTATACTTGCTCTGACATTTGCCTTTCGGCACGATGGGCCGGATCGTGCGTTGCGCGATCCGTGCCGCGAAGGTTCGAACCAACGCAGCAGACCGACCGGGGACCGAATGAGTACGACCTATGCAGCCGGGGAACCGCCGCGCGTCGTCAGCGCGGCCGCGAGGCTCTACGCGAAATGCCTGCTGATCGGATTCGCGTTGCTGCCTGCCTATCTGATCGCCTATCTGTGGTTCTTCAGCGACCCGCACGTCGTGTTCGAGAGCCACGCGTTCCATGAAATCGCAATCGCTGCCGCGACCCTCGAAGGCGCATTCGTCACCTACGTAACGTGGGTGTGCTACCGGTCGTCCGGCGAGCCGCTGCTGCGCTGGCTGACACTTGGCTTTCTCGGCTTCGCGATGATCTACGCGCTGCACGGTGCGTTCACCGGAATGGCGCATCACAACATCTGGCTGTTCCTGCTGTACGGGCCTGCGTCGCGGCTCGTGATGTCGATCCTGCTGCTCACGGGCCTGCTGTCGTATTCGCGCCCGCCCGATCGGATCGAGAAGCGTACCAGCGTGCGCACGTGGCTGCCGTGGATCGTGTTTTTCCTGATCGTCAACGTGGTCGTGGCGTACATCGCGTATTCGCCGGTCGCGGGCGCGCTGGGCACGCGGCTGTCGATGGAGGGCGGCGCGCTCGTGTTCTCGCTGCTGAACGTCGCCGTGCTGCTCGCGCGGCGGATCCGCTCGCCGCTGATGGTGATCTACGGCGTGTCGATCATGGCGTTCGCGCTGTCGTCGCTCGCGTTCATCCTCGGCAAGCCGTGGAATCACATGTGGTGGCTTGCGCACGCGATTTTCGCGGGCGGCTTCTTCCTGCTCAGCTACGGTGTCGTGCAGGCGCTGCAGACGACGCGCTCGTTCTCCGCGATCTACAGCCAGGAAGACCTGATGAGCCGGCTGTCGGAATCGATGGCGCGCACCGAGAGCGCATTGCAGGAACTGCGCCGCACGAACCAGAAGCTCGAATACATGGCCGCGACCGATCCGATGACGGGCGCGTCGAACCGCCGGCAGTTCATCGCGCAGGTCGAGCGCGAGATGGTGCGGGCCGAGCGTGACGGCACGCCGTTCTGCCTGCTCGCGCTCGATCTCGACAATTTCAAGAACATCAACGATGCATACGGGCACCAGATTGGCGACGAGGTGCTGCGCGGCGTCGTGCGCCAGTGCCTCGATGCGATCCGGCCGGCCGGCGGGCTGGCGCGGGTCGGCGGCGAGGAGTTCATGGCGCTGCTGCCGGAGATGCCGCTCGAAGGCGCGCGGATGACGGCCGAGCGCGTGCGCTCGTCGATCGCGAGTTCGCCGTTCGGACTCGATTTCAAGCGCGTGCAGGTGACGGTCAGCGTCGGCGTCGCGCAATACGGGGCCGACGGCAGCACGGTGGATGCGCTGTTGCGCGTGGTCGACGAACGCTTGTACCAGGCGAAGCGGGAAGGGCGGAACCGGGTTGTGTCGCGGTGATGCGGGGTTGCGCTGCACGCGGGCGATAGTGATTTAACGCGGGACGATCAGCAATGCGGTCGTGCGGTTGAGGTGTCGATCGCTTCAATGTCTACTGAAGCCCCGGGGGCGGTGACGCTCCCGGGGCTTTTGCATGCCGGTCAGCACGCGACTGGCGATGCGTTACCGCGACGCCAGGGTCGCCGCGCTCTGCTTTGGCTGCGCGTCCTGCATCCGCTGCGACGCCTGCCACCAGTACTTGCCGGCGCGCTGCTGCGGATCGCGGATCGCGAGATACGTCGTACTCCAGAGCTGCGCCGCGTTCGCCTCGGTGGCGTCCGCGCTGCGCGTGCCGAATGCATCGGTCTGGTACTTGCCGTTCACGTAGGACCACGTCCACATCTCCGACGTGCGCATGTCGCGTCCGTTCGAGATCACCTGCCAGATCGTCTGCCGCGCCTGCGTGAGCAGCGTGCGTGTCGCGGCCGACAGGTCCTGGCGCGCGAGCTGGCGATCGAGCCCGGCCACCCACATCGCCTGCTGCCACGACCAGATCACCGTGCCGTGATACGCGGAACTGGTGAACTTCGGCCACAGCGCCTGGCTTGCATACGCGGGATTCGCGATCAGCATGCCGGCATCGGTCACGAGCCCGGTCGGGAACGGCCGCGTGACGTCGGCGACGATCCGCTGAAGTTCGTCGTCCGGCGGCGTGCCGAACAGCAGCGCGAAGCCGCCGTCCGAATTCATCACCGGAATCGGATTGCCCTGCTGATCGAGCGACAGCGCGTAGAACGCCAGCGGTACGCCCGGCTCGGCGCCGGCCGGCACGCCGGCGGAAGGCGCATAGGCCGACACGTCGGTGGCCGCCTGCGCGGCCGGCACGCTGACCTGGAACAGCGGCGGTGCCTGCGTTTCCCACGTGGCCGCCTGGTTTGCCGTGTTGGCGAGCGTCGCGCGCTGTCCGGCATCCAGATACGGATCGAGCAGGCCGCGCGTGAGGAATGCGTTCGCCGCGCGCAACGCGGCCGGCACGAGCACCGCATTCACGTCGTACGGGTACACGCCGCCGCCGAGCCCGTCGGTGCTGTCGCGCCAGTTGCCGACGATCTCGCCGGGCCGCAGGTGGATCAGGTTCGCGACCGACGGCTGCTGCGCGAACGGCTGCGCGGTCGTCGCGACGTGCAGCAGGTTGACGACCAGGCGGCTGCCATTAGTCTGCCCGTCGCTGCCGCGCTGCGCGAGGTACGCGGCCGCGCGGGCCTGGCCGCGCGTATCGTCGATCAGCCACGCGGCCGCGATCGGCGCGAGCAGATAGTCGCTGTCGATCATCTTGTAGTCGTAGGTTGGCGTCGGGTCGTTCGGCCGTCCGTTCTTCTGGTTGTCGACGAGGGCGAATTCGCCGATCCCTTCCTCGTGCGCGACCTTGCCGTCGGTCGACAGCCGGCTCAGCACCGACGACAGGCCGGACTCGATCGCCGCGGGTTCGAGCACGGGCATCAGCATGCGCACCGAGATCAGCGTGTCGCGGCCGAAGTAGGTGTCGTACTGCCACGAGCCGGCCAGCAGCTTGTCGTGGAAGCTCAGGAACTCGAGCACGTTCTGGCTCACCGGGTCGGGGTTCACGGACGGCGCGAGCAGGTCGGCGCGCGTGATCGGCGACAACGGCGTCTCGCCCGACAGCGCATCGACATGCAGCCGCAGCGTGTGCGAGCCCGCCGGTGCGCTCAGGACGAGCTTGCCGCCCGCTGCCGGTGTAATGCTGCCGCCGTCGCGCAGCGTGATGCGCAGTGAATAGCCGGGCGCGCCGTCGATCCGGTCGCGCTGCCATTGCGCGGCGCTGCCCTGGGCCGTCGGCGCGGTGAGGATCTGCTGCGGAATCGTTGCACCGCCGTTGAAGTCGCGCAGGAAGCGCACGTTGCTGAGCACGCCCTGGCGGATCGTCAGCGTGTTGGTGTCGACCGACACGTCGGCGCCGATGCCGTACAGCGGGCGGCCGTGAGTATCAGGTGTCGATAGCGCGGACGGCGGCGTGTCGAGGCTCCAGTTCACCGGCTGAGCGGTGTCGTCGAACCACAGCCCGGTGCCGCTGTTGCCGGCGGGGAAGACCACCAGCAGGCGCGGTTTCGTCGACGAGCGCACCAGCAGGTGTGCGGCGACCTTGTCCTGTCGGTAGAACGCGTTGATCTGGCCGCCGGTGTCCATGCGGAACGACAGCGCAGCGTTGTTCGACGGCGGGTTGCTCGATTTGACGTCGTCGTCGTTGCAGGCCGCGAGCAGGCCGGCGCAGATGAATCCGAGACACAGCGACTTCGCAAGGCGATGCATGTTGATGTCCCTCCTGATGACTGGTGATTTTTATGAGAATTATCGAATGAGCAGGTGCTCGATCTGCTTCGTCCGGTATTGCGGAATTCCTGAGAATCGCGGATTTAATCCGGGGGTGCTTCGGGGGCGAATTGAATGGGAAGTAACCGATTGGCGGTTAATGCCGGAATTGAAAACAAAAAGAGGTGCTGCCCCGGCCAGGCATGAAAGACTTCTCTGTTAGCGTTCCGATGCCTTGCCGGCATTGGCGCGTGCGCGGCGTGTGAAACAAAACGTAAGCTGTCGTAGGAGATTCTAAAGTTCGGATAAAGTCGAAGTCAATAATGATTTTATGGTTTTCGAATAATGCTCTGAAATGAGGTTGCAATTATTGCTTGCCGGGTCGGTAAAATGTGCGAATTCATGAAGAAATGGAAGCGCGCTGATTATCGCGTTTGGTGAAATTCAATTGGCAATCGATGTCCGAATTGGCGATTGATTCCGAACCGGGATTGAATCGTGACGGTTCGCCTGTCGCCATGTCTCGGGGTGTGCAAACGGAAGGCGCGGATTGCGATGGATTCGGCGATACGGAGTGTGAGCAACCGGTGTTCCTGCGACCGGACCGGTGGGTGATTCCGTGACCCGGGCTCCATACGATCACGCCAGCGGCGCCGGCAAGTTTGGTAGGCTTGGGGACCGCTTCCGTTTATCGAATTGACGCAGTCGGTCACTGATACGATTCGATATTCGTCTTTTGCGGGGCTGACGATTTTGCGACTGAGCGACTCTTCATCGATGGCCGATGGCGGTTGATGTCGCCTTCACTCCGGAGAATGCGCCGTGCTGCACGTGTCCGACGATTCAGTGGTCGTATTGGTTGATTTTCAGGCGCGGCTGATGCCGGTGATCCACGAAGGGGCGTCCGTCGTCACGCAGGCTGTCCGACTTGCCCGAATTGCGCAGATCATCGGGGTGCCGGTGATGGGTACCGAGCAGAGCCCCGTCCAGCTGGGCCGGAACGTATCGGAAATCAAGGAGCTGTGCTCGCACACCGTCGTCAAGGACCATTTCGACGCGTGCGCGGAGGGCCTGGTCGAGGCATTGCCGGCCGGGCGCAACAGTGTCATCGTCGCCGGCTGCGAGGCGCACGTGTGCGTGTTGCAAACGGCGTTCGGGCTGTTGCGCAGCGGCCGCAAAGTCACGGTGGTCAGCGATGCCGTGGGGTCGCGCAGGACGATCGACCGGGACGCGGGGATCGCCCGGCTCGGCGCGGCGGGGGCGCAAATCGCGACGGTCGAGATGATCGGGTTCGAATGGCTGGGCTCCAGCCGGCATCCGTGTTTTCGCGATGTGCTGCGTCTGATCAAGTGAGTTGCGGCGCTGGTGCGCTGACGGAAACGATGTTCCAGGTGCCGGATGAGTGAATCTCGGAATGTCGGCCATTGGGCCGGCAGGTTCGGTAGGCTGGCTGCCGGCGGTCGCAGGCGGGATTCTCGCGTCGGCGGACTGCACGGATAAGAGTCGCGCATCGTTGCCGGTATGAGGCGACGCCTGTTTCGATCCCTGCCTTTCAGTGCCCGGCCGCGCCGGTCTGCGCGCGAGCAAATGGTGGGGCGGCGGAACATGCGTGAGCGGCTAGGGTTTCAGCCGGAACGGCCAATTTCGGATGCTCTGTCCATTTCCTCGATATGTCGATCCGAGACCGCTACGTAAGCGAATCGCCCCGCCGCATGATTTTCGCTTTGTCGTAATCGCTTACTGCACCGCGATATCCGCAAGCCTTCGCCAAGTCACTGCGCCAAGCATTTTTTCGCGTTTATTTGCCTTCCGCCACCATCCCGCCAACCGAGCGATCCACTATCATCTGGCGTTGCGGAACCACGATATGGCGCTTGGCGATGACCTCCCAACTAAGCGCCATCTCGATACAGGCAATCGGGCGAATTTCAACAATGGCGACGGCGCGATCGCGTTGTACGCGGACCTCAGAAAAGAAATGACAGATCCCGTCACCCCGCCGCGCCAGCCCGACTTCCTCACGCCGCTGCCACGCCCGCACGGAGATATCCAGACCGCGGTCGTGAACCTCGTCGGCCGCCTGGCGCCACTCGTTCCCGTTACACGTCAGCCATCTCTCGCACGAAAAATCGCCGAAGTGATCGCCGGCAGGCCGAGTTCAATGGCCAACAACATGTTTGTCCGCCAGAGCATTATCCGCGGGGGCGCCGCGACGGACGACCAGGTAATCGAGGGCCTGGCGGCATGGGTCACGGTCCTGTTCGATCTCGGCAACCTGCAACACGACCGGCGCCGTGCGCTGGACGTCGAAGCCCGAATCCCCGGCAAAGCGCTGGCCTGTCTCGCGCACGCGCTTTCGAAATCACGCAACGGCTGCATTCTCGCGGTCCCGCACATCGGCAGCATCGAACTGTTCGCGGCGCATCTCAAGGACCATGGATTCAACCTTGGCTTCGTCTATTCGATAAGCGACCAGCCGACGCTGACCGAACGCTGGATTTACGAAGGCCGACGTGCCGTCCACGGAACCCCGATCGCGTTCGGCCGCAGGAACACCGGCGCCGAGATCTCGCAGGTTCTCGCGAACAATGGCGTCGTCGTGATGGTCGTGGATGTCTACCCAAGCGCCAGATTCAAGGGCATCGTCGCCAGGGTCCACGATGCCGAATTCAACTTGCCGCCGGGACCTGGGAGGTACGCTCGGTCCGGAACGCTGATCCTGCCGGGTTTCGCATCGCGCCGGGATGAGCGGGGCTTTGCGATGAACATTCTCGCCCCGATCGAATACCATGCATCGATGCCGGAGCAGGACGCGGCCGCCGCGCTTACCCAAACGCTTGCCAGCCATATCGCCGGGTTCACTGCCGAACAGCCGGAGGCTTACTGGCTCTGGCATCCGATCCCCAATGATCCGTATCTGGCCGTTGCGCAACGGTACCGGCCGGACTTGCTGAACGCGTCTGCCGCACCGCCCCCCGACGACGAAGCAACGGCGCTGGCGGTGGAAGCGGCGAGCGCGACGCTGACAACATGACGCGCCGGCTCATGAATCGGCCGCTGGCCGTGATCTTCGCCACCGTCGTGCTCGATGCGGCGGGGATCGCGCTGATCTTCCCGATCCTGCCGGGTCTGCTCCGCTCGATGACCGGTACGGACGACGTGTCGTCGCTGTTCGGTGCGATGCTCGCGATATACGCGTTGATGCAGTTTGTCTTCGCGCCTGTCCTCGGCGTGCTGTCGGATCGTTACGGCCGCCGGCCCGTGCTGCTCCTTTCCCTCGCGGGCGCGGCCATCGACTACCTGATCATGGCGTTCACGCCGCATCTTTGGCTGCTGTTCGCCGGCCGCGCGGTGGCGGGGTTGACCGCGGCGAACACGGCGGTCGCGATGGCCTACATCGCCGACATCACGCCCGAGGCCGGGCGCGCGCGCCGCTACGGCTTGTTCCACGCGTTCTTCGGTGCCGGCTTCGTCATGGGGCCCGTCATCGGCGGCGCGCTCGGCGACGTTTCGGTGCGCGACCCGTTTCTCGCCGCCGCCGCGCTGAACGGTGTCAACCTGTTGCTCGCGTTGTGGATGCTACCCGAGTCGCATCGGCCCACGCGTGCGCCGATCGATTGGCGCGCGCTGAATCCGTTCGCGCCGCTGCGCTGGGCGCTCTCGTTTCGTGCGCTCGTGCCGCTGCTCGCGGTGTTCCTGCTGATCAGTCTCGTCGGGCAGACCTACAGCACCGTCTGGGTGCTCTTCGTCGAAGACCGCTTCGGCTGGACCGGAACCGAAGTCGGCGTGTCGTTGGGCATCTTTGGCGCGCTCGTCGCGCTCGCGCAGGGTTTCGCCGTGGGGCCGGTCACGCGATGGCTCGGCGAACGCGGCACGCTGCTGGTCGGCATCGTCTGCGAAGCGGCGGCCTTGCTCATCCTCGCGTTCGCGCGGGCAAGCTGGATTGCATTCGCGTTGATACCGCTGCTCGCGTTCGGCGGAATCGGGCTGCCCGCGCTGCGATCGCTGCAGAGCAAGGCCGTCGACGGCGAGCGCCAGGGGCAGTTGCAGGGCGTCGTCGCGAGCTTCGTCAGCTTGGCGGCGATTTTTGGGCCGCTCGTGTTCAGTTGGATTTACGCGCTGTCGCGGCCGGGCTGGAATGGGCTCGTGTGGATCGTGGGCGTCGCGATCTACGTGCTCGCCGTGCCGGTCGTGCTAGCGGTGGCAGGGCGGAGCAGGGCGCAAGGAATGGCTTGAAAGGTCATGACATTCATGGCGCGTGGCGTTCCCCGGCTGTCGCTGTTATCTCCCCGCGCTTCGTCGACGGCTTGTGTTAACGCCTCCAGGAAGCCGGTTCGAAAACGCTGATCTCCAAGGGGCGCGAGCGCCCGGCCACGACCCTTGGGGAGGGCGACGACAGTTCTCGTTGAACTGTCGCGCCGGCTCGAAACCTCGCCGTCGTGGGGGGGGCGTGGTTTCTCGGCCGTCGACGTCGTTCAGGCTGCTGCCGCCTGACGAACCGAGTCGTGCTGCTCGCCACCCAGGATGTCGATGAGACTGGTCAACATCCGCGCCAATTCGCCGGTCATCAGCGTGACATCCGAGTCGAAGCGTTCAGCGTCGTTCTGCGCGGTCGGATCCGCCGCTTCCTTGATCACGTCGAGCGGCGTCACGCGCTTGATCGTCAGCGACGGCGTCAGCACGAAGGAGATCCGGTTGTCCCAGGTCATCGCAAGGCGCATGCATTGCTTGCCGGCCTCGATATGCCGGCGCATGTCGTTCGCTTCCAGCGCGTGGCCGACGTATCGCACCGTGGCGCCGCCTTCGCCGCTCGAGCGCAACTCGGCGTCCTGGTCCACGGTGAATCCGCCCGGCGCCTCGCCGGACAACAGCCAGTCCGTCATCGCGGCTACCGGCGAATGCGCCACCTGAACACCGGCGAGCGGCAACTGGTCGATCGATTTGACGAGCAGGCCGCGAACGTCGTCGGCAAGCGCCTGTGAAGTCGCATCGATGACGAGCCAGCCGTTCACCGTATCGATCCACACGCGGGTATCGCGGCGAATGGTGAACGCGCGCGGGAGCAGTTCGTCGGTCACCTGCTCCTTGAGTTCGCGCATCTGCTTTCGCCCGACCTTGAAGCCCTGCTGCTCCTCGACTTCAAGCGCTCGATCCTTGGTTACCTGATTGACGACCGATGCCGGGAGCAGCTTCTTTTCGGCACGAAACGTCAGCAGCATCTGCCTGTTGATCGAATACACCAGTGCACCGTCGTCACGCGGCGACGCCCATCCGAAGCTCTGCATTTCGACGCTGGTGCCCGGCTGAAACGCGTGGGGCGCCAGCCATTTTTCCATCTGATCGGGGGTAACGGCCCAAGGAGCAGGAAGACGATGAAGCTGAAGGTTCTTGAACCACATAGGAGTACGGGCAAAGCACATCATTCTATATGACGGTGATGCTTCCGGTGCTAATTTGGTCGCTCGGCGTGACGGTCCAAGTCGTTGACGAAACGGGCCGAAATGTCTGGCAGAGGATCGGGCTTATCCGCACGCCTCTTTCTCTACGTCGTCGAGCCAGTTCGCCCACGCTTGCATCATCTCTCGACGCTCCGGCAAATACTTGGCATGGTTGTACGTCGAACGAGTCCTGTCCTTGTCTTTGTGCGACAACTGCATTTCAACCACCTCGTCCTTCCATCCCATTTCGTGAAGGTTGGTCGATGCGGTTGCTCGAAAGTCATGGCCCGTTATTGGTTCGGGGTTGTTCGGAACCATGTAGTCGATCGCCCGATTGATCGTTGCACGACTCATGTGTGGACGCGTTCGGTTGCTATGCAGAATCGGCAGGATGTACCCGCGATCTCCATACATCTCCTGAAGCTCGCGCAGCAGTCCAAGCGCTTGTTTGGGCAGCGGAACGATATGGAGTCGTCGAGACTTGATTTTTTCCGGGGGCACCTTCCATTCCGCGCTCCCTAGGTCGATTTCTTCCCATCGCGCCCGGCAAAGTTCGATCGTTCTCGGAAACAGCATCATCAGCAATTGAATCGCAATCGCGGTTCGTCTGCTCTTGTAGGTCGGAAGCTGTCGAAAGAGCGTCTTTAGTTCGTCGCGGCTCAACGGCTGAGCGTTCTCTGTCGGCGGCTTCAGGACCGATCCTCGCAGCACCGACGCGGGGTCTGTGTCTGCCCGCAGTGTTATCACCGCATACTGGAACACGTTGGACACGTACTGCCGCAGTTTGATCGCTACGGAAGGGGAGCCGCGCTCTTCGACCCGGCGCATCAAAGCAAGCACATCGTGGGCGGTAAGAGAGCGTAAGGGACGGTTCCCGGTGTACGGGTACGCATCGGTTTCGAGCATGCGCAGAATCTCGCCAAAGTGTCGCTCGGTCCACGTCTTGCGCTTCTTCTCAAGCCACTCGTCGCAGACTGCTAGAAAAGTCGCTTTGCCTTCGTTGATACGGGCCGATAGGACTTCCGTCGCGCATGGGATGGGTGCAGTCCTTTGTTGACGAGTTCACGCGCACCGTCGCATTCAGCGCGCGCGCCTTGAAGGCTGACGCTGCGACATTCTCCGATAACAAAGAGATTTTCCTTCCCGGCAATTCTGTACTTGTATCGCCAGAGCCTGGAGCCGGACGGCTTCATCAACAGATCCAGTCCATTGAAGTCGGCAAGTTTGGTAGGCTTATTACCTGCCGTTGCTTGTCGGATCTTGATGGCATCAAGTGGCACGGTGAAAATGTGGGTATCGTCGCCGGCTGATTGAAGCGATACCCGCTTTATTACTCGCATCTTGCTCGGCTAGACGCCTTCCTGGCGCACGCGAGCAAACGGCGAAAGGGCGTAAGATGCCCGATTGGCAAGGGTGACAGGCAAGTCGCCGAACCAGAACGAACAGGAGCAACCGAAGTGATCCGTCATATCGTCATGTGGAAGTTGCATTGAAATATCAATGTTTAAGTCATTGATATTTAATGAAATACATATTCATTTGATCGCTTGATACCCCCATCGATACCCCCTTTTTGCTGCGCTGGGGTAGAAGCCGGGTGGGCATGAGTTTCCGTACCCCCTGTAGCCTTCTTCAGTTTCTTGCAGCGCCGCCGATAACCCTCTTGGACCGTCTCGCGCCAGAGGTGTCCGTTTCATTTCCCGCCCTCACTCTTCCCCCGAGGGCGGGACTTTTTGCATGTAGGGCGTGTCCGTCAAAGCTGCTTTGGTCCCAAATATTGATCAGCTATATTGAAAGTGTCTCGGGGATGGGACACAGGACGGGAACAAAATGAAATACACGCACAATGAGAATGCAGGCCCCATCTGGGGTGTTGTCGCGGGTCTTCTTTTGACGGCCGTCGGGCTAAGCATGGGACTCTTTCCCAAGCTGCTGGATAGCGCCGGCTCGCTGAACGATTTCGTCTCGTCGGGCGTTACGATGGTTGGAATCTTTCTAGTCGTTTACGCTGTCCGCGAGACGCGGCGGAAGCATCAGCGCTGAAGGTCAAAGCTGGCACTGCATGCGTCGACGAGTAGGTCATCGACGATGATCTCGCCTGCAGAACGGCCGGCGCGCAATGCATCGAGGCTGTCGACAAAAGGCTTGCCCTGTTCGTCGGCCAAGCGAATCGGCGCTAGGAAAAAAGATCGTGTGTGTGCTGCGCGCACCTGGACTATTGCGAGGTAGCCGAGCGGCGTCTCGCAAGAGACCGAAGATTCTTGAGACGCTTCGGCCTTATGTTCGCAATGAACGTCGATCGTATATCCACGGTAGGTGTATGAGCTGGTCATGTTCGCCTCGCTGCGGGTAGAGCGACGTTCGAAAGTTTGCACGCGGAAGTATAGCTACGTGCTCTCGAAATGCGACATGAATCTTGCCTATGAGCGCCAATCGTTGCCGTAGGCCAACTCGATGATTTTCTTCGTGGGAATACTTGCTCGCAATTTTGCGACGGCATCGTGACGGAACAGTTTGCAGCGGGCGATTTCGTTGCTTGGTTGCGGCTTCAGGGCGGCGCTGAGTTCACCAATAAACACATGGTGCAGCTTTGAGAGGCCGCCGAAGTGCATCGCATACGTAAGGTCCAAGTCGACCAAGCCGGTCTCTTCCAACAGCTCCCGATGCGCCGCTTCTAGAGGCGTCTCGCCGGCCTTAATTGTCCCGCCTGGCAGCGCCCATCGCGATGCCGCGCGAGCGACCAGCAATACATAGTCTCCTTGGAGGCACACTACCGTTGCGCGTTCTTTTACGGGTATAGCGACGCTATCTTGGAAGCTCATGACGGCTGAGGCTTGAGTGTTTTTAGTATTCTAGCGCGGCCGTAGCGACTGCCGGTCGGCAGCCCAAAATTATGTTCAGACTTGACGTAATCGCGTTCGAGTCATCGCTGTTTGCGAGCCAGCGGAGTATTTGGTAGCTCGATCGCTGAACCGTGATGTTCAGGTGAGCGCCACAGCGTCGGTATAGTGCCGGCACCGTGGCGGATCGTTGGCGCGTGTCATTGAGCACAGGATGCTTCTGCCGAAGTGATTGATCTAATCCATGCTTGTACTTCGGTCTCCGCCCATAGAGACAGATTGCGTACACGTCGCGGCTTCGGGAAGCTCCCTTCCTTCATCATGTCGTAAATCGTTGTCTTGCCTAGGCCCACCATGCCGATAACGCTTGGCAGGCGCAGAAGGCGTTCATTGGTAGTGCTCAATTAAAATTTCCTCGATGTTCTGTTTCGGGCTGCGTTGCGCGAGCGAGTTGCATAAAGCCAGTCTCAAGCGTGGTCGCGGCCGTTGCTGCCCAGGTGCGTGTGTCTTGGGCTGCTTTGTGGCGGGCGTACGAACCAACTTCGTCGGCCATCAGGTCCAGCAACTCGATGTCGGCCGCGTGAGAGATCTCGGTGATCAGCGTGCGGATCTCGTTGCGAAGGGCATCAAGTCGCGCGAGCCTGCCTTGGCGGGTGTCCGCCAAGGCTTCGTTATTCTGGATCGTTGTTGCGGGCGTTAGCCCGCTGCTGTTCGACTGCATTGAAGTGCCGTTGACGCTCGCCAGTGCGATAGCCGGGCGCTTCTTCGCGTGTTCCCGCTTTCGCGGCAGCGGACGTGGGGTAGAAGGGGCCGGGCGAGGCATCACGAAGCCTCCTTCGTGGTCGCATAAATGGCTGCCAGCTCGGGCGTCCATTCGGGGTCAGGCATCGCATACAATTTGTCGAGCCACGCATGCACGATCGGTGCGTCTTTCGATTTCGCGTAACTGGATGACTGCATGACGCGCGTCATGTCTGACACCGAACCACGGATTGCTTGCCCGCGTGATGGCACAAGCGCGTTGCAGGTTGGAGGTGATATCGCGGTTACGGGTGGAACCGTAAAAATCGCAGGAGGCGTAGTTTGGCATTCGGTCAATTTGACGCCGCTCGATCTGAATAATGGCGGGACACTCAAAGGTCCATTGTGGCTGGCCCCGAGTGCCCGGATCTATCTGTCGGAGGGCACGCCGCAGAATCCGTCGCTTACGTTCGACAAAGACGGAGCGCCGGATACGGGTCTGTACCACATCACTGACGGCGCGTTCGGCATCACCTGTAACGGGGTCGTGACGGCACGCTTCACGGCCGATAAAGGCACGATCTTTGATCGTCCGGTGCAAGTCCCGACGGTGGCGGCTGGCGATAGATCGAATAATGCCGCGTCGACAGCGTACGTCGTCGACGCCATTTCGTCGGCGTCGATCGGTCAGATCATCTTCGAGGTGCGAAACAGTGTGCGAGCGGGCTGTCTGAAGCTCGACGGTGCCTTGCTGAAGCGAGCTGACTATCCGCAGCTCTGGGCGTACGCACAGGCGAGCGGAGCGCTTGCAACGGAAAAGGATTGGGCTGCTGGGTGGTGGGGGTGCTTCTCTATCGGTGACGGCGAGACAACCTTCCGCATTCCCGAGTTTCGCGGTGAAGGTATCCGGTGTGCTGACGGTGGGCGTGGTGTAGACGCCGGTCGGGGTGTCGGTTCTTGGCAGGACAGTCAGAACCGATCGCATGTACACGGAGCCTCGTCAAGTGACGCCGGCGATCACTCCCACAGCGCTTGGACCGATGGGTCCGGTTGGCATGGGCACAACATTTCGCAGCAGCCGCACTCTCACGGGTTCGGTCTCGGGTCGAATGGCGCGTATTCGACGAGCACCGGGCGTGGTTACGGTATGGACAACGGTCGTGCGAACAACTTGGGGACGGATGGGGCAACGATCCCGATTGGCATTGACGGCAATGGGCAGCATACGCACGTCGTCGGGATCGGCGGGGTGGGTGGGCACTCGCACGCGATCAGCATCGCGGCCGATGGTGGTGCGGAGGCGCGTATGAGAAACATCGCCTTGCTTGCGATGATCCGCGCATATTAATTCGAGGGGTAGACCATGCTTTGCAACCAATATGACAGTTTGACAGGGCAGTACGTCGTGAGCTTTCTCGCCGATGTCGATCCGATGAATACGAGCCGCTATCTGGTTCCCGCGTTCTGTACGCTCGAACCGCTGCCCGAGCGTGACCCGCGCACCTGGCCGTTCTGGCGTGACGAAAAATGGGAAATGCTGCCCGACTATCGGGGCGTGCGCCTGTATCGCACGGAGTCCGGTGTGGCGTCAGAGATAACCGTGGCAGGAGTGACGCCTGACGACGTGGGCCTGACCGACAAGCCGCGTCCGACCGATACGCACGTATGGCGCGATGGCGCGTGGGCCGTCGACGAGAAGGTCGTTGCGGACCGGGCGCGTGAGGCGGCGATGAATGACTTCTTTGCTCGACTGGAAAGCGCCCGCCAGAAGAATCGCGGCAAATCGGACGCGCGGATGACGGGGCGGCTGTCGGATCTCGAAGAAGCGACGTTCGACGCATGGGCCGACTATCAGGTCGAGCTGGTGAATGTTGTCGAATCGCCGACTTTCCCGGCGAAGATCACGTGGCCGTCCGAACCTGATCCCGCGTTTCCCGGCACACGACTGCTATGTCGAAGTGTTTGCAGGCGGGGCCGCGCTGTACTTCATGCGCCCGCCGGCGAAGGTCGAAGTGGTCAACGATATCAATGGAGAGCTGATTAATTTGTATCGTGTCGTGCAGCATCACGTCGACGAGTTCGTGCGCCAGTTCAATTGGGCGTTTACGAGCCGTGAGCTGTTCGGCTGGTTGAAGCACACGATCCCGGAAGCACTCACCGATATCCAGCGTGCTGCACGCTTCTACTACCTGCAGAAAAGTTGCTTTGGCGGGAAGCTCGAAGGGCAGACGTTCGGATCGAAGACGCTGGCCGCGCCGGGATTGAATCCCATTCGCCTCAAGGAGGAGCTATCCGTCGCACATCAGCGGTTGGCGAATGCCTTCATAGAGCGCTTGGATTGGGCTGCGTGTATCGACCGATACGATCGGCCGCACACGCTGTTCTATCTCGATCCGCCGTATTACGAGACGCAGGGGTATGGCGTGCCGTTTCCTTTCGCTGAGTATGAAAAGATGGCTGAGCGGCTGCGCCGTCTCAAGGGGCGCGCGATTGTGAGTCTCAACGATCACCCGGACATTCGACGCGTGTTCGAAGGGTTCTACATCGAGACCGTGCCAATCCAGTACACCGTCGGCGTTGAGGCCGTCGACCGGAACGAGCTGATCATTTTCAGTTGGGATGACGCGGCGCAGCCGGTGGGGCTGTTCTAACCGAAGATGCCGGTGCGATCAATCATGCCGGCATCGCGTTCAGGGTGCAGGCCGGAAGCGTCAGTCGAAGCGAGCGCCCTCGATCATGCGACGGAGCTGGTCGAGGGCAAACGAGTCGGGATAGCCGTTCTTCTTCAATTCCAGCTCGGCAGCGCAGACCATTTTCTCCATGAGTCGCAGCGTCCGGCGGACGTGCACGACTTCCAACACAAAACGCTGTTCGATTGTGAGCGCACGATTTTTCTTGTACTGGGTTGCGCTCCACGCGTCGCGCAACTCCTCCCATGTCAGGCGTTGGAATTCCGGCAGCTTTGTTGCCTTGTCGGAACCGGGATCTGGTTCGCCAGGTACATCGTGAAGCCGGAACTTCATGGCTTCGCGAGCGCGCCACTCGTCAGAGAACGGAGCAACGGAAGCGCGCGGATTGCCCATGCGTCCGGCCCGCATGATCTCCTTATCGATCTTGTTTGACAGGCGGCGCAGCGGGGCTGCGTATTGCAGCTCCTCGGCACGATCAAGGTACGCGATCATTCTCGCGGCATTGCCGGTCAGGGTGCCCATCTCACGCAGCGTAATTCGCAGGTGTAGCACTTCGAGAATCAGCCGATGAACGTCGGCATACGTGCACGTGCGCCACCATTGCGACATAGCGTCAAACTGGGGCGGGTCGAATGGGGGCAAGATCATGATGCGAGCAAAACACTGTATGGATATACAGTTTATCGCGGAGTAAGATGAGGCCGTCAAGTCTCAAAAATGGGGGCGGGCTGTGTGCACAAATTACAAGGCACCAACCGAAGATCCAGGCATCAACGAGCTGAAGATCGGCATTGGCGATTTGTACCGCCTTGACCCGTGGGAGCCGGATGTGTACCCGGACTATGCTGCGCCGATTGTATTGGCGGACGGGGATGGCCTGAGCGTCGTCAAGGCAGTGTTCGGCTTCTGGCCGAAGTTCATGCAGCCTGAGCGTGTCGACGAAGACGGCAAGAAGCGGAGAAAGCTCGACACGGTCAACGTCCGTTCGGAAACGGTCGGTGAGTCTCGGCTATACGGCAAGGCCTGGCGATCCGGACAGCGCTGCTTGATCCCAGTTCGATGGATATACGAGCCTTCTTACGAGACTGGACGAAACGTTTGGCAATGCATCGGCCTTACCGACTGGCAGCCGTATTGTGTCGCTGGTATATGGAGACGTTACGAAGGGGATGACGGCCGCACGCTGATCGGCATGAGCATGCTGACCGTCAACGCTGATGGTCACGCGGTGATGGGGCGTATGCACAAGCCGGGCGACGAAAGGCGATCGATCGTCATACTGAGATCTTCCGGCTACGATGAATGGCTACATTCAAACAATGTCGAAGCGGTACGTACAATGCTCCAGACTTATCCTGCTGATGAAATGATCGCTGCACCAAAGTGAATTGGCTCGAACGAATGGGCACAAACATAGTATTGGAGGCTATTTCCTCGTTATGGCTTCTATAAACGGAGCTTTGAACGATTCATAGCTAGCCATTTGATTCGCGGTTCTATCGTGGTCAAAATCGTTTTCTGATAGCCACGTGCAAATTTCACCTGCGGACGATCTACCATCAAGCGCCTCATCTAGGCGCATCTTGGCGGAATTTGGTGCCGCATCATTTCCGGGCAAATCTTCTAATACGTCGCAGCCTTGATAGGGATTGTCCTTGACGGCACATAGAAGCCATGCTTCGGATTTTGGCTTGGGCAGCATCGGTACGCCTCTCGTGTGCCCGGCTCGCGCAAAGCCTTGGCAAATCGAATCGAATTTACGATTCCAATCAGCTGGCGTCGAATTTGTTCCGTCCGAATCTCGGAACAATACGGCGACTGACGGCTGTTTGTTTTTTTGTTCGTGCTCAAGCGCAATTTCTCCCAGCATCCAAGCATTTATATAGAAATAACCGGTCTCTTGAGCGCGTCCTTTTCCTGCGAGTGCCATCGACCGCTGTTCACGTTTCGCCTTCGCGCGATCGACTAGTTCTCCTTTGCCAATGAAGATATATGCGTCGCGATTGTGCGCCAAGGGGCTGAAATCGTGATGCTTTTCAATCAAACTGTCGATCAGATGTGTCATCGGGCCAGGTTTAAATTCGTCGCCCGTACAAGTGCCCGCGCCGTTATTGCATGTGCCGATGTCTGTTGGTCCTTCGCCGCTCATTACATAAATCATTTTTCCTCCTGAGTCGGCGGGTTCCGCATAATTTTTTTGGATATGGATCTCTTAAATTCTTCGAGTTTGTTTTTCTCGACTTGGTCCAGCTCAATGGCTTCGTTAACAAGGGCGGGCAGGCTCGTGTCGATGAATGCTTCTCCGGGGCCCATAATCTGAAGTTTCTCAGTCGCGCGTGGCAATTGAAAAAATGGTCGCGCCTTCGTGCTACCATCTCCCGATCTATATATGAACTGGATAGCATTCATTGCGACATTGTCTTCTAAATAGTTGAGTACCACTGGGCTATGTGTGGTCACAATAATTTGACCGGAGCACCGTTGCAAAGCGTCAACAAGTTTCTCAACGATTTCTGGATTGACGCCATTTTCAATTTCATCAAAAAGAAGCGTCGATTCCGTCATGGCCGTCTGCGCCAGAATGGCTAAAATGCGTAGTAATCCATCGTTCGTGTATTTTGCTTCCGATTCTATGCGTTTTCCACCATGCTCTTCGATAATGGAGAGTCGCTTCCAGCCCGCTCGCTGCTGCACCACTTTGTAATCAACTATTGATGGATAGAATGATTTTAGGAGGTGGATGAGTGCTGCGCGTTGGTCGCCTTTTATTTTGTATAAAAACGCAGAAAGTTTTTCGCCACCAATGCCGATATCAACGTCACTTTCTCGAGAAACTGATCGCATTAAGTGTGGTGAAAGTAATTCGAGTGATCGGATATTGCGGATTCCGTCGCGTAACGCAACGATATCCTCCGTCAGAAGTTCCTTTTTTAGAAGTGAAAGAAGGGAGCCTTCGTAATTAAATGAGATGTCGATTTTATCGGATTTTCCGATTGAGTACTTGCCTCGCCGGACGTCGAATAGAATGTTGTCCGGGTGTGGGTCAAATATGTCGAGATCATCGCGTTCTAAATCGTTGACGACATAAACATCTTCGCGTGTGCAGCTGCCAGTTTGGCGATTGAATGCTGATCGCCATTTTACGAGTTTCCCTGAAGGCAGCTTAAAGGTGATGAATGTAACAATGTTGACTGCGGTCGAGAGTCTGGAGTGAAGGTCTTGCGATTTCCATCCGCGTTGCTTAAGCCATTGCTCAACATCGCCGCGCATTAAATGGGAGGCGAAATCGATTGCCTGAAGGATGCTGGTTTTTCCTGCTCCATTCATCCCAACGAAGCAATTAAAGGTTTCGGAAAATCTAAGCTTCGTATCTACGATCGATTTAAAATTTCTAACTCTGAGTGATACTATCATTAACTTGTCCCTTCTTGACGAGAGGGGCTCGAAGCAGTGTGGTCGATGCGCTCATTTGTCCCTTTGTCGCTCGGAATGCACGAAACTGCTCGCATTGGGGAGCGCTCCGCAAAGTCACAATGTCGTCGATGTACTGCATTTTTCGGAGAGCCGTGGTGCGTATGCTCGAATCATACCCTTTCTGTATTGATACATCGATCCCTACTTCGCGGCCTTGGCTAGGGTGCTGTTCCGTGTTGGAGCACGGTGATCGTTGATGCCACCGATCCCATCGACGGGCTACGCGGGCCGTTCGTGTGCCGTTCTAGCGGAATTTGAATCGGTTCTACTAGCATTTGGGAAATCGCCGCCACGTAGCGGCCGGCGCCGCCACGTAGACCTTTCGTTACGATGATTGAGTAGGTGCCAGCGGTACTGGCGCAGCAGAGGGAGAGCCCGCGGACCACATACGGCCGATCGTGCTTCGCATTGCGAATCAGCTCTTTGGGTGTACGAACTTGCGGTACTTTGCGTACGAATCCGGGCGGCCACCTCGCGTGCGCTTGTGGAAGAACTCCTCGTTTGCGAGATCAAGGGCACCCCGTGCTGCACCGATCGACGTAAATCTCGTTTCGTCACCGCTTTCTTCGTCGCAGGGTGGATTATCGAGTTCCCCCATCTTTAGTGCGGGTAATCCGCGCTGGAGGTCTTGATCGACCTCTTGCATCGATTTATATCCTGCGGTCAATACTTCGATCAGAAACTCTTCAATCGAATCACTATCAGCCACCTCGCGGTCCGGAAATATTTCCAGGAGATATGAGTGCATTATGTCTTGATTGATTGGAATTGGCTCTTCGTCGTTTGCTACTTCTATATTTTTTAGATTGTTGCGAAAATCGCTAATTTGCTTTGAAAACATTTCAAAGTGGGTGTCTGCTACATAAAAAAGCCCACTGAGTGCGTGGAAATCTCTTTTTAATTCGGCTGGTATTCCGAATTCGCTTTTGTAGTCTATGTGGTGTGAGACCGCGGCCCATGCATCCATCGCGATAGTCCGAACCTGCAACTCGAAAGCAATTCCCTTGACAGGGTCATATCGAGGGCCGTTAAAATTTTCCCCTAGCTCGCAAACAAGGTGATCCGACATATAGCCAAATGAAGTGACGTCACTGCTACGTGTTTTTCGATCTTCTTCAATTACATTGAACGTGCGTCGAACTTGATTGACGATTTGTTCGATTTGACCCAAAAACATACAAACGACGCGAACGCCAATCACGTCTTTCAAGCCAAAATGATATCGTGGCTCGGGGTCGAACAGGTACATCAGTCCATTTTTTTGCTCAGTGCGCCGTAACTTGCCTTCAATCGATTCTTTCGATTTTATTCGGCTTGAAATGGTGTGAACTTTAATGCCTGCTTCTGATAACGCGTGCCGCAAGGCATGCTCGACCTCATTGGCGAGTTCATGATAGCGCTCTGCATACTCTGCATACTTCGTTTGCCAGGGAGGTGAATCCCAAGCTGGCCCCGTTGTCATAGTAATCCTTTGGTCAAAAAATTGGCTACGTCTACTCAGGGTAAGCATAGCGTATACTACGCCCCGATAACGGAAGAGGTACGCTGCGACCGATACTGCCTAGCGCGAATGATGAAATTGGAGCAGATTGGATGTTGGCTATTTCAGCATTGTGCTGCCACGCCGGTGGCGCTCTCATGGTGCATGCAAATATCCGTCTGATGTGCTGTCGGTTGACCGTTTCAGTATCGCTATTGAATTGGAGGCCTGGATTGGCTTGTTCCAGGGGATTGCTATCAGAGTCTCAGCGGTGATTTTTCTCCTTTTGCCATGACATCTTTTAGGTCATACAAAGGTACTTCAATAATCCATGATCCGAAAGCGTACGCAGCTACCGTATACGGGGCGAAGAAAAAAATGAGTTTCCCGTCTGATATCGTGAAGGTCTCAAAATTTGAAAGTGCTGGGGAGGTGGCGGTTTGGAAGGTGTCGGCCCAGAACTCATCGGTAGTAATGTCGTGGCCACTTCTATTCCAATACTCGCGGGCGATTGATTTTCTGCATTCTTGGCTTATTATCTCGGCGGCCCTGTTGGTATCGGAGAATAATTCCATCAGGCTGAGTGAGTAGAGGCGGTCATTGGAAATTGTAAAATTATACGTTTCGTGAAATTCATTGGTGTGAGCGGCCCCGGCACCGTACCAGCTGCAATTATAATATACGCTGACGTTTTGCTCGGTGGCCGATGCTATGCCAAAATTGTCCCATCGACCATTCGAGTGAAAGGCATTGAATTCGCCATCAGGATTTGGATATAATTCGCGATCTATATCCCATGGCTTTGTGCGATTCTCGACGAGCAGTCGAGTGGCTCTTCCCTTGTAAAGGGTATTTAGGGATTGAGCTATTCCCGGAAAATTGCCTGAAGAAAATTCGGGATAATCGATGGAGATTTCGTATCCTGGTTGACCTACTTCTTTTTCCGTAATGGTTCTGGAGGATACCTTGAAGGGTCCGTGTGCGACTCCATCTAATATCGCAACATCTTGTTGTTCTGCTGCTCGCATGATCGAGGCGACAATCTTGTTTTTTGCGCCTGGGTCATTGTATCCAATATATTGGGCGCGTCTGGATATCTCATCAGGCACGTCGCACGGCTCGAGAAGCACTGGGATGAGATAAATGTCATCTGCGTGTTTGTACTGTAGATTCTGAACAGCAGTATTGGCCTCACGCGTCACAAACGAGCGCTTCTTAACCGAACGAGGACTCATGAATAGTACGACAACGTTCGCTTCGTTCAGGGCTCGATCGATCTCGCGCTCCCATGCCTGGCCCGGAAGTAGGCGCTCCGTGTCCATCCAAGGATCTAACCCTAACGCCTTGAGATGATCATGAAATTCTTTGACGACCGCGTTGTCTTCTTTGGCGTAGCTCAAAAACACTTTCAAGGCTGCCTCTCATTTTGGTGGTAACGCGCTTCGGGATGGCGCTCGCGTTGCTCTACGCGCGACTCGAACTGGCGGATCTGCTCAAAGTGATTCTAAATGCAAGCAGTGTGATTTGGGCATGGGTCGGAAGAGCAATCAGGGGTTGACTCGGTGTTTCCAGTAGGGATGTACGTTGGTCGTGGCGTAGGTTTTGGAGTTGACCGCCCGTCAGATAAGGCGCAAGTACTGCTGCATCATTGGTCATTGATGGAAGCGCTTGCGGTACCCCCGTCTCGGCATGCCTCTTCCTCGACGTCGTCGAGCCAGTTCGCCCACGCTTGCATCATCTCCCGGCGCTCTGGCAAATACTTGGCATGGTTGTACGTCGAGCGCGTCCTGTCCTTGTCTTTGTGTGACAACTGCATTTCAACCACTTCGTCCTTCCACCCCATTTCATGGAGGTTGGTCGACGCAGTTGCTCGAAAGTCATGACCCGTTATCGGTTCGGGGTTGTCCGGAACCATGTAGTCGATTGCCCGATTGATCGTCGCACGACTCATGTGTGGACGCGTTCGATTGCTATGCAGAATCGGCAGGATGTACCCGCGATTTCCATACATCTCCTGCAGTTCGCGCAGCAGTCCCTGTGCTTGCTTGGGAAGCGGAACGATATGCAGGCGCCTTGATTTGATCTTCTCCGGGGGCACCTTCCATTCCGCGGTGCCCAGGTCGATTTCTTCCCATCGCGCCCGGCAAAGTTCGATCGTTCTCGGAAATAGCATCATCAGCAATCGAATCGCAATCGCGGTTCGTCTGCTCTTGTAGGTCGGAAGCTGTCGAAAGAGCGTCTTTAGTTCGTCGCGGCTCAGCGGCCGAGCATTCTCTGTTGGTGGCTTCAAAACCGATCCCCGCAGCACCGACGCGGGGTCTGCGTCTGCCCGGAGCGTGATCACCGCGTACTGGAACACCTTGGACACGTACTGCCGCAGTTTGATCGCTACGGAAGGGGAGCCACGCTCTTCGACCCGACGCATCAATGCAAGCACGTCGTGGGCGGTAAGAGAGCGCATGGGGCGGTTCCCGATGTATGGGTATGCATCGGCTTCGAGCATGCGGAGAATCTCGCTGTAGTGGGGCTCGGTCCACGTTTTCCGCTTCTTCTCCAGCCACTCGTCGCTGACTGCTCGAAAAGTTGCTTTGCCTTCGTTGATGCGCGCCGACAGGATTTCCTGTCGCGCGTGGGAAGGGTGCAGCCCTTTCTTGACGAGTTCACGGGCATCGTCGCGTGCCGCGCGTGCGTCTTGAAGGCTGGTGGTGGGATACTCGCCGATCGCGAAGAGATTCTCCTTCCCGGCAATTCTGTACTTGTATCGCCAGAGCTTGGAGCCGGACGGCTTCACCAACAGATACAGGCCATTGCCGTCGGTAAGTTTGGTAGGCTTGTTGCTCGCCTTCGCTTGTCGGATCTTGATGTCGGTAAGTGGCACGGTGAAAAAGGGGGTATCGTCTCTGGATCGTCGAAATGGTACCCCCTTTTATACCCCCTTTTTTCTCGGCTGGACACGATTTCCGGCGAACGTATGCGAACGGTGGAAGGGCTTGAAACGCCCGACTGGCAAGGGGTTGCGGCAAATTGCCGAACCATCACGAACTGGAGCGAACTAAGTGATTAGACACATTGTCATGTGGAAGTTGAAAGAATCGGCCGAAGGCGCGACGCGCGCACAGAACGCGCTGAAGCTGAAGGAAAAGCTCGAAGGCTGCCGCGACCTCGTGCCGGGCACGCTGCAGATCGACGTCGGCGTGGCGACGCCCGGCCTCGACGCGACCGCGGACATCGTGCTCGTGTCCGATTTCGCGGACAAGGCCGCACTCGATGCCTACCAGGTGCACCCGGTTCACCAGGAAGTGAAGAAATTCGTCGTCGCGGTGGCTGAATCGCGCGAGTGCGTCGACTACATCGTCGACAGCGCACGATGAGCGACGCGGCAACCCCGACGGACGGCCCGTCGATCGAAAGCCCGTTCGTCGACATGCTCGGCGTGCAGCTCGTGTCAGCGAAGGACGGCGCAAGCGAGATTGTGCTGCCGCTCGAAGAGCGGCACATGAACACGTGGAGCATCGCGCACGGCGGCGTGACGATGACGCTCGCGGACATCGCGCTCGCGATGGCCGCACGCAGCCTGACCGACGACGGCATCGGCGTCGTGACGGTCGAGATGAAGGTGAACTTCATGCAGCCGGGACGCGGCGAGTTGCGCGCTTACGGGCGCGTGATGCATCGCTCGACGACGATGGCTTACTGCGAAGGCGAAGTGCGCGACAGCGACGGCAATTTCGTCGCGAAGGCGCTCGGCACGTTCAAGTACATGCGGCGGCTCGCGGTGGGCCGCGACATCAAGCGGCAACGCTCGCGCACGGCGCCGGACGCCCAGCCCGGCCCGAGCGACGCGTAAGCGCCCGGACGCACGGCGGCCCTGCCTCTTCACCGGCAGGGCCGTTTTGTTTTGCGGCGTGCATTGGCACACCGGAATCTCGACGCGCATGACACGGTGCGCTCGCCTGACGCGCGCATGGCATCATGCACGCTTGTCCGTTCACGGTGCCACGCCGGCGCCGTCCTAACCGATGCCGCTGAATCCGAAGATCGCCCAGGTGCTCGACATGATCGAGCGTGCGAAACGTCCGTCCTATCACCACCAGACGCCGCAGCAGGCGCGCGCCGCTTACGAGAAGAGCGCGCCGATCCTCGACGTCGCATCGGCGCCGATGCATTCGGTCGAGGAATGCGTCGTGCCGACGCGCGACGGCCGCACGATCGGCGCACGGCTGTACTTGCCGGTCGCGCCGAGTCTCGCGGAGCCGCTGCCCGCGCTCGTCTACTACCATGGTGGCGGCTTCACGGTCGGCAGCGTCGATACGCACGACGCGCTGTGCCGGATGTTCGCGCACGATGTGCAATGCGCGGTGCTGTCGGTCGGCTACCGGCTCGCGCCGGAACACCGGTTCCCGACCGCGGTGAACGACGCCGACGACGCGTTGCAATGGTTGCATCGCGAGGCCGCCACTTTCGGCATCGATGCCGAACGGCTGGCGGTCGGCGGCGACAGCGCGGGCGGCACGCTCGCCACCGTCTGTGCGGTGCTCGCACGCGACGCAGGCATTCGCCTTGCGCTGCAGATGCTGATCTATCCGGGCGTGACGGGCTACCAGGACACCGAATCGCACGCACGGCTCGCGAACGGCTACCTGCTGACGCAGGACACGATCCAGTGGTTCTTCACGCAATACGTGCGCGATCGGGCGGACCGCGACGACTGGCGTTTCGCACCGCTCGACGGCACGCGCGATGCACCGTCGTTCGCGGGCGTCGCGCCGGCGTGGATCGCGACGGCCGAATACGATCCGCTGAGCGACGAAGGCGCCGCGTATGCGGAGAAGTTGCGCGCGGCGGGCAACGTGGTCACGCTGGTCTGCTATCCGGGGATGATCCACGAATTCTTCAAGATGGGCGGCTACGTACCCGAGGTACGGGCCGCGCATGCCGATGCGGTCGCGGCGCTGAAGGCCGCATTCGACGACGTTTGACGGCGGTTGTTGAGCGGCGAACGCGCCGCATGGGAGCTGCGATGACGGACGGCGTAGTGGAAACGGGCGACTGGACGGTGCTGGGTGGCGACGCCGCGCGGATTCGCGACGCGGTGTTCGTGCGCGAGCAGCAGATTCCGCCGGAATGGGAGCTCGACGACGACGATCCGCTGTCGCTTCATGCGGTGGCGTACCGGGTCGATGCGGCGACCGGCAGACGGCGCGCGGTCGCGACGGGGCGGCTGCTGCCGACCGGG
>NZ_JAAGPB010000286.1:0-11156 GCF_017104585.1 Burkholderia sp. Ac-20392 | reverse complement strand
CGTCCGGCTGTGCAATGCGCACCTGGAGCCGACCGGCGCCGAAGAAGCCCATCATCGGCGCGAAATCCATCACGTCGCGCGCGCCGACTCGTGCGATCTGCCAGAACAGGGCATCGGCCGCCGCGCGGCACGCAACGGGGTCGCGCAGGTCGACGGCGCCGGTCGCGGCGGCCAGCGCAGGGCGGTCGAGGTTGCCGAGAAACCGGCGGATGTCGCTTTCGGCATGCGTGCGCCAGAGCACGCTCGTCAGCACCGACGACAGCACCATCGCCACGAACCCCACGACGATGAACGTCGGCACGAGCTTGACGAACAAGCCTCGAAAGCCGATCCGGAATGTGCGCAACGCGGGCTCCTCGTTCTTCTGTTTTCTTGATGGACGCACCGGGTGGATGCCGACGACACGGCGAGGCAGCGCAACCGGCTTTCAATTGCGCAATGTTGACGGTTTTCGGACGCGGTTGCAGGGGCGTTTTTGCCGGGAAGGTGGGTGGACGCCCGCAATGGATTCAATAGCAGTCCGGTCGCTTCACCAGCAGTCCGTCGGGTTTGTGCCGACCGGTGTCGAGTGTCGACAGAAGCATCGTGCGTGCGGGCAGCCCCTCCGGATCGTTGTAGTGAACGATGCCGTGCCTGATCCCCGTGATGACGATCACGTGACCGATATCGTCATCAGGCTCATCTGGCCTTTCCAGGAAATTCCCCGCGGCCCAGATTGGACCGAAGTCCGTCAGCACCTTGGCCAGCCATTCGGGCGTAATGGACGTAGGCTGATTGAGCGCCATGAGTCCTTCGACCGCGCACAAGTCGGGGATCCTCGAAAAGTGGAGCCCCTGGTCTGCCCGCCATAGCGCCGGAAGGCCCAGACGCGGCCCGGGGCGATGGAAGTACGAAACCATGCACGCCGCCGCATACCAGCATGCGTTCTTCAGGGCTTTGGATCCGGATTTGGTTTTCTTTACGCCGCTCTGATCGACCATCGGCACGTTCAATCTGACGTCCACCATTTCGGGTCTCCAGGCAGGACTGATCCATAAGCGTATGAAGAATCGGGCGCGAGGACAACCATCGTGACCGCCAACCTCGTCGAGACGGTTGGCGGACGCGAAGACGGTGGGCGCTGATCGGTCACACGAAGCGGGAGAGCGGCACCCATCAATCTCGACATTATAGAAATAATGTCAAATTATTAGGCTAGGTTAATTGGATATTTAACGGTTTACGTTATATTATTTACGAAATCATCAGTCCAACTCCGCCATGTCCGATCTCGCTGCCGACGAATCCCGCCTGACCGCCGAAATCGAGCGCCTCAAGGCCGACTTCCCGAAAACCCGCGAGTTGTACCGGGAAGCCTGCGCGCTGCTGTTCTTCCGCTTCGGCATCACGCCCACCGCGAACCGCCTGTACCAGCTCGTCCGCAAGGGCAGCATGAGCACGCCGACGGCCGTCCTCGGCGAGTTCTGGGCCGAGCTGCGGGAAAAGAGTCGCGTGCGCATCGAGCATCCCGATCTGCCGGCCGATCTGCAGGCGGCCGCCGGTGAGCTGGTGGCGGCGCTTTGGAATCGGTCGAGTGCCGACGCATCGGCCGCGCTCGACGCATTGCGCGCGGAAGTCGAAGCCGAACGGATGGCAGCGAAGGCGGAAGTCGCGGCGCTGCAGGCAGAACTGGCCCGCACCGAAACGGCGCTGGAGCAACGCACGGCCGCATTGCTGGCCGCGCAGGTGCGCATTCAGGAACTGGAGCAGGCGAGGGCGGCGGACGACGCATCGCGGCGAGCGCTGCAAACGGATATCGAACGCCTCACGGCCGACAACGCAGAGGGCGACCGCGCACTCGCGCAGGCACGCGCGGATTTCACCACCCAGCTCGACCGACTGCGCGACGACGCCGGCCGGGCCGAGGAACGCTTGCGCGCGTCGGAGAAGCGGGCGCTTCAGGAGATCGATCGCGAGCGGCTCGCGGCCGCGCGGCTGCAGAAGGAACTCGATGCGGTGGCATTGCGCACGGAGCAGCGCGATGCGCAGCAGCGCAAGGATGTGGCCGCGCTGCAGGCGCAGCTCGGTGACGCGCTGCATCGATGCGGCGTGCTGCAAGGGCAGCTCGACGGCGCGCAGGCGACCGATGCCGCACGGGGCAAGGAACTCGATGCGCTGCGGCGCGAAATGACCGTGCTCTCGCGTCGGTCGGCGCTACGTGGCGCCAAGGCTGCGCCAGCCGCAGAACGGGACGAGCGGCGGGCGCGCACGCGAAAGCGCGCAGACGAAGCGCCGCCGCGCTAACGGCGAAACCGCGAGCGTGCGTCAGCCGAAGGCGACGCACGCCTGAAGCCCGAAGCCTGAAGCCTGAAGCAAGCAGGCAAGCAGGCAAGCGACCGAGCCCCGCACCCCCGATCGCCCGCCCACTCACCGATACGAATCAACTCGACACATACCGCGACGGCAACGCCGGCGCATCCGCCGGAATCGTGACGAGCGACGTATTCAACCAGCCCTGCGGCGACCCGTTCGACTGCGCATACGCGCCGACGTACGGCATCATCCGCGTCGTCTGATAGACCTGCGGCGTCCACCCGGCCGGCGCGAGGAAGATCGACGTCGCGCGCTTCTCGCTATACGCGGACGCACCGTACGTCGAGATATTCCACAACGTCTGCTGATAAGTCGCATAGTCGGCGTTGTGCCGCGAACCGCCGGCCTGCCAGCCTTCGAGCTGGATGAACGTGTTGTACGTGCCGGCGCCCGCGAGCAGGTTGTTCACCGTACGCCCGTACAGGAACGACAGGATCAGCCCGCAGTTCGCCGGCGCGAAATCGCTGCCGACGCTCAGGTAATAGCGGCCCGTCGTGTTCAGCACCGACGCGTAGTGCGAGTTGCCGATATCCGTCGACGTCGTCAGCCCGCTTGCGCCCATGAAACTATCGAACGCCTGCATCGTGACGCCCGTCGGCAGGTCGTTCGTCGCGCTGATCGCGACGATATGCGAGCCGGCCGCCAGCAGCGTCAGGAACGCGGACAGCGTGCCCGCGATCCAGTTGCCCTGCGCATCGACGAACGGAAACGCGCGATAGCCCGTCAGCGCGAACACCGCCGGATCGGAGCCGGCCTGCCATGCGATCTGCGGCACCCACATCGTCAACGGGCCAGCGTTCGACGCACTGGACACGTACTGCTTCAGCGCATCGATCAGTTGCGCATCGGCGGCAGGCAGCACGCCATAGGCCGCGCCGTTCTGCCAGCGCTGCACCCATTGCGCGACGAAGCCGGCAAGCTGGCCGCCGGTGAAGTCGGCGGGCGGCACGTAGCCAAGCGGGCCGGTACTTTGATACGCGGACTGGATCGCCGCGGCCGTGCGCACGTTGCTGCCGAACATGCTGTTCGCGAAATCCTGGCAGTTGTTGGCCGGCGGCGTCGCGAGTTGCGACAGCGGGACGACCCACGCGCCGTTCGCGGTCGCGACGCCGCGATACAGCGTGAGATTCGCGACCGAGTCGTGACCGGGAAACGTGGCGGCGTCGGCGCCCGACACGTAGCCGGCCGACGGCGTAACGCTGATGGTGGTCGGTTGCGACCCGAACGGATGCGTGTACGCGATCGCAAACGATGCGTCGCCGCCGGCAAGGCTGAACGATCCGGTGCAGTCGCCCCAGCTGTTCGATGCGCTGACGGCAGTCGATTGCCCGGTGGCGATCTGCGCTTGCGACGCCTGCGGCAGCGAGCCGCTCTGGCTCGCCGCGTTGCCGTACGCGAGCGTCGTCGACGGGATCGCATTGACGACGTTGATCGTGATCGAGCGGTCGGCGATGCCGTAGTTGCGGGTGGACGCGTCCGCGGCGCCGGTGGCGGCGAACGACGACGCGGACGTCGGGTTGCCGTCGCCGCCGCAGGCAGCCAGCGTGCCGACGAGCGGCGACAGGGTCAGCGCGGCGCCGCGCTGGATGAAGCGCCGGCGGTTCGGCGCGGACGGGCGTTCGGGTTTCGAGGCGGTCATGGGCGTTCCTGGTCACGGGTTCGGGAGGCGACAACGACGATCCGGCGCATTGCACACGTGTGCAATGCCGGTCGAAATGACGCGATCGCCGGCATATGCGCCGCGCGTATTTATGCGGGAGATCGATGAAACGCCCGCGACGAAACCAAGTCGTGCGTGTGACGCCACGCACGCGGCAGGGCGGGCCAGGAACGAGGCATGCCGGTGCAAGGTTTGGGCGCCTGGCGGGGATCAGGTAAAGTGCCGCTCAACATGCCGGTTCGACGCTGCTAGACGACCGGTCTAATCGTTGCTAACATACGCCATCATGAATGCATCTTCAGGCGCGGAAGTCCGCCAGCACATCCTGAATATCGCCAAGCCGATCATGCTCCACAAGGGGTTTTCGGCGGTTGGCCTGAACGAGATTCTCGCTGCGGCGGGCATCCCGAAGGGCTCGTTCTACCATTACTTCGGCTCGAAAGAGGCATTCGGCGAAGCGCTGCTCGAATCGTATTTCGACGGCTATCTCGCGCATCTCGACAACCTGCTCAAGCACCAGGCCGGCACGGGCGCCGAGCGTCTGATGACGTACTGGCGCAACTGGCTGCACACGCAATGCGCGGACGATCCGGAAGGCAAGTGCCTCGCGGTGAAGCTCGGCGCGGAAGTGTCGGACCTGTCGGAAGCGATGCGCACGGTGCTGCGGCACGGCACGAGCCAGATCATCGAGCGGCTCGCGGGCGGCATCGAGGCCGGGCTGGCCGACGGTTCGCTGAGCGGAGTTGCCGATCCGTCGCATACGGCCGCGATCCTCTACGAGCTGTGGCTGGGTGCGACGCTGCTGGAAAAGATTCACCGCAATCGGAAGCCGCTCGAAAGGGCGATGGTCGAAACGCGGCGCATGCTGAACCTGCCACCGCTCGAGCCGAGTGGAGCACAGTCGTAACCCGGGCGCGCATCGGCGCGCCTTGTTTTTACCCTGATTCTAGACGACTGGTCTACTCAACTGCGCATGACGAACGTGCCACGCCGCGTTACGCTGTCCCGATTGATTCAACCGCACGCACGCAGCCGCGACGGCCTGAGCGCCGATGCTGCCGCCCCGTGCGTCTCCCGCTGGTCCATCCCTGATCCGATCGTGCCCACGAAGCACGTCCATTCCTGTTGACGGAGGCTCACATGCCGCAAAGCAAGACCGCTAATCGCCAGATCATCCTGAATTCGCGCCCGGTCGGCGCGCCGACGCCGGGCAACTTCCGCACCGAATCCGGTGACCTGCCGACGCCCGGTGCCGGCCAGGTGCTGCTGCGCACGGTCTGGCTGTCGCTCGACCCGTACATGCGCGGCCGGATGAGCGACGCACCGTCCTATGCGGCGCCGGCCGAACTCGGCCAGCCGATGGTCGGCGGCACCGTCAGCCAGGTCGTCTCGTCGAACCTGCCGGCGTTCCGCGAAGGCGACCTGGTGGTGGCGGGCGCCGGCTGGCAGGACTATGCGCTGTCCGACGGCCGCGACCTGATTCCGCTCGGCCGCAACTTCGCGCATCCGTCGTACGCACTCGGCGTGCTCGGCATGCCGGGCTTCACCGCCTATACGGGGCTGCTGAAGATCGGCGAGCCGAAGGCCGGCGAAACGGTGGTCGTCGCAGCCGCCAGTGGGGCGGTCGGCGCGGTGGTCGGCCAGATCGCGAAGCTGAAGGGCTGCCGCGTGGTTGGCGTTGCGGGCGGCGCCGACAAGTGCGCATACGTGACCGATACGCTCGGTTTCGACGCGTGCGTCGACCATCGCGACCCGGCATTTGCCGCGAAGCTGAAGGATGCGTGCCCGAACGGCATCGACATCTATTTCGAGAACGTCGGCGGGGCCGTGTTCGACGCGGTGTGGCCGCTGCTCAACGACCATGCGCGCGTGCCGGTATGCGGAATCATCGCGCACTACAACGACGCGGCCTACGACGACAAGACCGTGTCGACCGGCCGCGACCGCGTGCCGGCCCTGATGGGCACGATCTTGCGCAAGCGCATCCGGATGCAGGGTTTCATCATCCTGGATCACTATGCAACCGGCTACGCGACGTTCATGAAGGAAATGAGCGAATGGGTCGCGCAGGGCAAGGTGAAGACGCTCGAGGACGTCGTCCCCGATCTCGCCGATGCACCGGAAGCGCTGATCGGCTTGCTCGCCGGCAAGAATTTCGGCAAGGTCGTCGTGCGCGTGGGCCCGGACGAACTGGCCTGACACGACGGTACCGGCTTGCAGCAACAACCGGCCGCCCGCCGGCGTGACGTGAATGACATGACGCAGGCGGGCGGCTTTCCCGATTCCGTTTCGATAGGAGTGACAAGATGGCGCTTCACGTGATTGCTTCCCTGTTCCTGAAACCCGAACACGCGGAGGCCGCCGAGGCCGAACTGCGCAGCATGGTCGCGAAGACGCGCACCGAACCGGGCAACCGGCGCTACGACCTGTTCCGCGAGCAGGACGGCTCGCCGAACCTGCACCTGTACGAGATCTACGACGACCAGGCTGCGTTCGACGCGCACCTCGCGAGCCCGTATTTCGGCGCATTCCGCGCGAAGTCGGCCGACTGGTTCACCGCGCCGCCGGTCATCAAGGTGCTGTCAGGCATCGACGTCGCCGAGTAATCACGCTGTACTTCCGTCGCGGCGCGCTCCCACCCGGGCCGCACGGCACCCGCCGCACAGCGCGGCGGCGATGACAACACCACGCGGCGCGCCGTTTGCGCCGCCTCCCCAATACACCGGCCCCGGAGGCTGAATGATCACCCTCAACATCAACGGCGAAACCCGCTCGGTCGACGCCCCCGACGACATGCCCTTGCTCTGGGTGCTGCGCGACGTCGTCGGCCTCACCGGCACGAAGTTCGGCTGCGGGATCGCCCAGTGCGGCGCGTGCACGGTGCATCTCGACGGCGTCGCCGCGCGCTCGTGCGTGCTGCCGGTCGCGGCCGTCGCGGGCCGCAAGATCACGACGATCGAAGCCGTCGGCGCGACGCCGGCCGGCCACAAGGTCCAGCAGGCGTGGCGCGAGCTCGACGTCGTCCAGTGCGGCTACTGTCAGTCGGGGCAGGTGATGGCCGCCACCGCGCTGATCGCGTCGAACCCGAACCCGAGCGACGCCGACATCGACGCGGCGATGGCAGGCAATATCTGCCGCTGCGGCACGTACAACCGGATTCGCGCGGCCGTGAAGCAAGCCGCGAAGGAGGCCTGACATGTCGCGAGGACTGATCGAAGCAGGTCGGGCCGGCGCGGGCGTGTCGCGCCGTTCGTTCCTCAAGCTCGGCATGTCGCTGGGCGCCGCGGCGGGCGGTGGCCTGCTGCTCGGCTTCAGCCTGCCGGCCGCGGGCGACGATGCGCGCCGTTCGGTGATCGGCGGCGACGCCGCCGAGCCTGCTCAACCCGGTGTGTTCGCACCGAACGCGTTCGTGCAGATCGACCGCGCCGGCAAGGTCACGCTGGTGATGCCGAAGGTCGAGATGGGCCAAGGCGTCTATACGGCGCTGCCAATGCTGATCGCGGAGGAACTCGAAGTGCCGCTGTCGAGCGTCACGCTCGACCATGCGCCGCCGAACGAGAAGCTGTTCCTCGATCCGCTGCTCGGCGGCCAGCTCACCGGCGGCTCGACGTCGGTGCGCTACGCGTGGGAGCCGCTGCGCCGTGCCGGCGCGACCGCCCGTACGCTGCTGGTCGCGGCCGCCGCGAAGCAATGGAACGTCGATCCGGCATCCTGCCGCGCCGTAAACGGCGAAGTGCAGCATCCGCCGAGTGGCCGACGCGCGTCGTACGGCCAGCTCGCCGATGCGGCGGCGAAGCTGCCGGTGCCGAAGGACGTCGCGCTGAAGAAGCCGGCGGATTTCAAGCTGATCGGCACGCCCGCGAAGCGGCTCGATTCGCCGGAGAAGGTCGACGGCACGGCCCAGTTCGGGCTCGACGTGCGCCTGCCGGGCATGCTGTACGCAGTGATCGTGAACAGCCCGGTGTTCGGCGGCACGGTCGCGAGCGTCGACGAGTCGGCCGCGAAGAAGATCCCCGGCGTGCGCCAGGTCGTGCGCGTCGACAACGCGGTGGCGGTGGTCGGCGATCATACGTGGGCTGCGAAGCGCGGCGCGTCGGCGCTGGTCGTGAAGTGGAACGAGGGCGCGGGCGCGAAGGTCTCGACGAAGGATCTGTTCGCGGATCTCGCGCAGGCGGCGGCGAACGGCAAGGGCGCGGTCGCCCGCAAGGACGGCGACGTCGACAAGGCCTTCGCGAATGCGAAAACGCGCGTCGACGCCGTCTACGAACAGCCGTTGCTCGCACACGCGACGATGGAACCGGTGAACTGCACGGTGCACGTGCGCGGCGATGGCTGCGAGATCTGGGTCGGCACGCAGGTGCCGACGCGGGCGCGCGATACCGTGCAGCAGCTCACGGGCCTCGCGCCCGACCGGATCGTCGTGCACAACCACCTGCTCGGCGGCGGCTTCGGCCGACGGCTCGAGACGGACATGATCGGCCAGGCCGTGAAGGTCGGCAAACAGGTCAACGCGCCGGTGAAAGTGGTCTGGACGCGCGAGGAGGACGTGCAGCACGACATGTACCGGCCGTGCTACTACGACAGGATTTCGGCCGGCCTCGACGCGAACGGCAAGCCGGTCGCGTGGCAGCACCGGATCGTCGGCTCGTCGATCATGGCGCGCTTCGCGCCGCCGGCGTTCCAGCACGGCGTCGATCCCGATGCGGTCGAGGTCGCGGCCGAGCTGCCGTACGACCTGCCGAACCAGCTGGTCGACTACGTACGCCAGGAGCCGCGCCACGTGCCGACCGCGTTCTGGCGCGGCGTCGGCCCGACGCGCGGCACGTTCGTGGTCGAGAGCTTCATCGACGAACTGGCCGCGCAGACCAAGACCGACCCGGTGCAATATCGCCGTGCGCTGCTCGGCAAGACGCCGCGCGCGCTCAACGTGCTCGAGGTCGCGACGAAGGCGGCCGGCTGGGGCGGCCCGGCGCTGCCGACGGGACAAGGGCGCGGCGTCTCGGTGATGCACGCGTTCGGCAGCTTCTTCTCGATCGTCGTCGATGTCGCGGTGGACAACGGCGAGGTCCAGGTGAAGCGTGTTGTGTGCGCGGTCGATTGCGGGATGTATGTCAACCCGAACACGATCGAGGCGCAGGTGCAGGGCGGCATCATCTTCGGGATCACGGGCGCGCTGTACGGCGAGATCACGATCGAGGACGGCCGCGTCGTGCAGAGCAACTTCACCGACTACCGGATGCTGCGGATCAACGAGACGCCGCCGATCGAGGTGCATCTCGTGAAAAGCGGTGAAGCGCCGGGCGGGATCGGCGAGCCGGGCACGGCCGCGACGGCCGCGGCGGTGTCGAACGCGATCTTCGCGGCAACCGGCAAGCGGCTGCGCAAGCTGCCGGTCGGCGACCAGTTGAAGACGGCTTGAGGGGAGGCGACGACCATGAAAAACCTCACCCTGAAGATGCTCGGCACGTCGTTGCTCGCCGCCGTGTCTGCGCTGCTGGCCGGCACGGCCGCACATGCCGCGCAGACGGCGCCGGCCGACAGCGCACTGGTCGCGCGCGGTGCGTATCTCGCGAAAGCGGGCGACTGCGTCGCGTGCCACACCGCGCCACGCGGCACGCCGTTCGCCGGCGGCCTGAAGATGGTCACGCCGATGGGCGCGATCTACACGACCAACATCACGCCCGATCCGGAGACGGGCATCGGCGGCTATACCGAAGCCGACTTCGCCAGCGCGCTGCGCAAGGGCGTCGCGAAGGACGGTCACAACCTGTATCCGGCAATGCCGTACCCGTCGTACGCGAAGCTGAAGGACGACGACGTGAAGGCGCTCTACGCGTACTTCATGCACGGTGTCGAACCGGTGAAGCAGGCGAACCGTCCGTCGGACATCCCGTGGCCGCTCAACATGCGCTGGCCGCTCGCGTTGTGGAACATGGTGTTCCTCGACACGACGCCTTACGCGGACAAGCCGGCCAGGGACGCAATGTGGAACCGCGGCGCGTATCTCGTGCAGGGGCTCGGGCACTGCGGGTCGTGCCACACGCCGCGCGGCGTCGGCTTCCAGGAGAAGGCGCTCGACGAAGGCGGCGCGGCGTTCCTGTCGGGCGCGCCGATCGACAACTGGTTCGCGTCGAACCTGACCGGCGAGCCCAACACGGGGCTCGGCCGCTGGAACGAGGCCGAGGTCGCGCAGTTCCTGAAGACCGGCGCGAACCGCCATGCGACTGCGTTCGGCTCGATGGTCAGCGTGATCAACCACAGCACGCAGGCACTCACCGACGACGATCTGGCGGCGATTTCCCGCTACCTGAAATCGCTGTCGGCCGCAGGCGGCACGGGCGCGCCGCCTTACAGCTATGATCCGAAGGCGACGCAGGCCGCGCTGGGTCGGCCCGCAGCCGATCCGGGCGCGAAGGTGTATAACGCTTACTGCCTGCACTGCCACGGCGCGGACGGGCGCGGTTACGCGCCGCTGCTCGCGCCGCTCGCCGGCAATCCGAACGTGCTCGAAGCCGATGCCGCGTCGCTGATCAACGTGACGCTGAACGGCAGCGAGACGCTCGTGATCGATGGCGTGCCGTCCGCGTATCCGATGCCGGCGTTCTCGAACCAGTTGAACGACCGGCAGATCGCCGACGTGCTGACGTTCATGCGCGCCGGCTGGAACAACGGCGCGCCGGCCGTGCAGGCGGCGGACGTCGCGAAACTCCGCAAGGCGACGGCGGCCGCGCGCTGAGCGCGGCCCCATGCGGAACGATGGCGGGCCGGCGTGCCCGCCGTCACTGCCGCCGGGTGCGTGCCTGCCCCGGCGGTCTGGCTTTTTCTGTCAACCGGCGTGAGGCCGTTCGCGGCAGCGCGCGTTTTTCGACGCAATGTAGGGGTGTCTGGATGGCTAACGTGACTTATACGGATACGCAACTGCTGATCAACGGCGAGTGGGTCGACGCCGCGAGCGGCAAGACGATCGACGTCGTGAACCCGGCGACCGGCAAGCCGATCGGCAAGGTGGCCCACGCGGGCATCGCCGATCCCGACCGTGCGCTCGCCGCCGCGCAACCCGGCTTCGAGGCCTGGCGCAGATCGGAAGCGCGTCGTGTAGGGAAAGCGGGTATAGCTCGGTGTAGTAGTCGGTGGTCGTGGTTGG
>NZ_JAAGPB010000285.1:0-11049 GCF_017104585.1 Burkholderia sp. Ac-20392 | reverse complement strand
CGAGGCCGCCCGGCTGCAGTCGTGCGCGTCGTGCCACAGCCCCGATCACGCGTACGGCCCGCCGAACGCGCTCGACGTGCAGCCGGGCGGCCTCGCGATGACGCAGCAGGGCTATCGCCCGCCGCCGTCGCTGATGTACCTGTACCGCCAGCCGAACTTCAGCATCGGCCCCGATGCCGGGGAAAACGACGCCGCGCCGACCGTTGCGCAGCAGGCTGCGTCGGCGGCCGGGGTCGTGAAGGCGCAGAAGGTGGCCGGCACGTCGGCCGCGCCGCAGCTCGTGCCGCAGGGCGGGATGTTCTGGGATGGCCGCGCCGATACGCTGCAGCAGCAGGCGTTCGGCCCGCTGCTGAATCCGGTCGAGATGGCGAACGCGAGCATCGACGATGTCGCGCGCAAGCTCAAGCAGTCGTCGCATCGCACGCAGCTCGAGCAACTGTTCGGCGCACGCGTGTTCGACAGCCCGCAACTCGCGGTGTCGGAGGCGATGTTCGCGATCGCACGCTACCAGGTGGAAGATCCGTCGTTCCACCCGTACAACAGCAAGTACGACCGCTGGCTCGAAGGCCGTGCGCGCCTCACGCAGGCCGAACTGCGCGGGCTGCGCCTGTTCAACGATCCGGACAAGGCGAATTGCGCGGGCTGCCACCTGTCGAAACCCGGCAAGGACGGGCTGCCGCCGATGTTTACCGATTACCAGTACGAGGCGCTCGGCGCGCCGCGCAACAAGGAACTGGCGCAGAACCGCAACCCGGCGTTCTACGATCTCGGCGTGTGCGGGCCGTTCCGCGACGACCTGAAGGACCAGACGCAGTATTGCGCGATGTTCCTGACGCCGACGCTGCGCAACTCGGCGACGCGCCACGTGTTCTTCCACAACGGCGTGTTCCACACGCTCGACCAGGTGATGGCGTTCTACAACGAGCGCAGCATCTCGCCGCAGAAGTTCTATTCGCGCGGCGCGGACGGCAAGGTCGACGAGTATGACGACATCCCGCCGAAATATCGCGCGAATGTCGACGTGACCGATGCGCCGTTCGATCGCAAGCCGGGCGACAAGCCCGCGATGACGGCGCAGGATATCAAGGATATCGAAGCGTTTCTCGGTACGTTGAACGACGAACCGGTGAAACGCTGAGTGCAGGATGACCGCCGCGCTGCGTCGTGTCAGCAGCGCGCGCGGCATCAGCAATTCGATCCGGACGCTCGAGTAGCACACGTGGCATGGCAGACGGTGCGCCGTTGCATTGCGCAACGGCATCTGATTGCTACCGCAACTTCCGCGAAGTCTCGCTCCGATAAGTCCGGTTGGGGCGGAATACGAGCTGCTTCGCGACGGTATCCAGTTCCTTGCCGTGGTACAAGTCGGCGCACTTCAGGAAGTCGAATTTCACGTCCCGGACTTCCGGTTCGACAACCGGATTCCGGTAGTCGCGACCAAGATACTTCGCCACCAGCGCGTGAATGACATCCGGTGCGCGCTCCATGTCGTAGTAGGTCCAGTCGCGCAACGCGCTGGTGCTGCTGCCGATATCCTTGCTCACGCCTGGCTCCTGCCTGTACGCGGTAGCCAGGCACTCCGCGAGCACCATGTCCTTGAAGTTCTGGAGGTTAGTCCGTGAGCCGGCTTCGGGCGATGCTTGCGCTGCATCGTTCGCCGACACCATCGCAGGTTGAAGCGCGATGCACGTCAACACGGCGGCGATCCAGGCTCTCCTCATGACAGACTCCAGAAATTTGCGCGATCGGTACGATACCGCGCGCCCGGCTCGTTGAAATAGCAATGGTCGTAACACGTCCGTCCATTGAACAGCGTGGCGTGGCCCTGCGCGTCACTCCATCCCGACACCTCGAACAGGATGACACCTTGTCGCCCCGCCAGTGGCCCGCCACTTGACGGCGGATACTTGACACCGTCTGCCTTCCCCCACCGTTGCTCCAGAAAGCGAATCGAGTCCCGGACGCGAAAGAAGTATTGCCGATTGTCTCCCCCCGATACCGTTTACGTGCGCGCGCAACCGGCTATTTCCTGCTTGGCGTGTGCATCGCAAACATCGTCGGCGGGCCGCTGGCCGGTGCGCTGATCGAGCTCGACGGCACGGTGCGGGGCTGGTCGTGATGGCTGCCGGGATGGTCGGCGCCGCGCATGCGTCGCCTGCCGCGGGGCTCTTGTGCGTGTGCGTGGCCGCATTCATGTTCTTCGTCGTTCAGTCGATCGTCTTCACGTTTCCCGCGTCGCGGCTCGCCGGCAACGCACTGGCAGGCGGACTCGGACTGGTGAATACGTGCGGGTTGCTCGGCGGCTTCGTCGGGCCGACCGTCGTCGGTGCGATCGAACAGGCAACCGGCAATGCGAAGAACGGGCTGACGCTGCTTGCGGCCGCGCTCCTCATCGCGGCGTTCGCCAGCCTCGCGTTGCGTCACGGACACGAGCGGCCGGACACACGGTCGCACGGCTAACGGCAGGCCGGACTCAGGATCGCGAGAGGCGGACGCGGACTCCGCCCGCCTCTCGTCCCGTCCCGTCAGAACAGATACATCCCCGCGACGAACACGACGCCCGAGAACAGCAGCGTCGTCACGCAATACCCCATGATGTCGCGCACGCCGAGCCCGGCGATCGCCAGCGCGGGCAGCGCCCAGAACGGCTGCGCCATGTTGGTCCAGGCCTCGCCGTACGCGATCGCCATCGCGGCCTTGCCGAGATCGGCGCCGAGCGCCTGAGCGGCCGGCATCACGAACGGGCCCTGCACGACCCAGTGGCCGCCACCGGACGGCACTGCGAAATTGATCACGGCGGAGCTCAGGAACGCGAGCAGCGGGAACGTGTGCACGTTCGCGATATCGACGAACCACTTCGTGATCACGCCCGCGAGCCCCGAGTGATCCATCAGCGCCTGGATGCCCGCGTAGAACGGGAACTGGATCATGATCCCCGACGCACCGCGCGCCGCACCGGCCACTGCGCGCGCATAGGCCATCGGCGTACGGTGCAGCAGGATGCCGGCCGCGAGGAACGCAAGGTTCACGGTGTCAATGTCGAGCGCGAAGCCCTTCTGCACGAACTTCAGCACGAGGAACGCCGCGCACAGCGCCGCGACGAGGACCGACAGCAAGCGGCTTTCCTCCAGCCGTTCCGCAAACGTCGCGTCCGGCCCGAGCTGGCGCTCGACGCTCGGCGGTTCGGCCAGCAGCGCCGGATCGACGCTGACGACCTCACCCGGCTTCGGCATCATCATGCGCGCGAGGAACGGCAGCATCACGATCAGGCCGATCGTGATGAACGCGTTGTAGCCGGTGAAGATCGTCTGCGACACGGGAATCAGCCCGATGGTCTTTTCCATCGGATTGCCCTTCGTGGCCGCGACGAGCGGGACCGAACCCGACAATCCGCCGTGCCAGCTCAGGAAGCCCATGTAGGCGGACGCGACGAGCAGCCGGTAATCGCTGCCGGCGACACGGCGCGCCACTTCGCGCGCGAGCATCGCACCGAGCACGAGGCCGAAGCCCCAGTTGATCGCGCACGCGAGCGCGCCGACGAACGCGACGAGCATCACGCCCTGCCCCGGCGTGCGCGCGGTGCTCGCAAGCGCGACGAGCATGCGCTTCACGGGCGGCGAACTCGCGAGTGCGTGGCCGGTGACGAGAATCATCACCATCTGCATCGAGAACGCCAGCAGGTTCCAGAAACCCGAACCCCACATCGTCGTGAGCTGCACGGGCGTGTTCGGCGTCAGGCCGAACGCGAGCGCGAACGTGACGACCGTCAGCAGGATCGCGAAAATCAACGGGTCGGGCAACACGCGGTGGACCACCTGCGTGAAAAAGCGGGAAATGCGCTGGATCAACTTGAGCTCCTCGTTTCCTGATAGGGACGTCCGCGCGTGTCGTTGTTGGTTGAGGCGCGGAAACGCGCGGATTCTTGCACAGAACCGCGTCGTTTGCTTCAATGCCCTCGCCGGCATTGACGCCCGCCGATTTCAGGTGACCGAACGCGTGTCGTGCCCACCGGTGACGCCTGACGCCCGAAGGCCGATCGACGATACACGACAAAAGGCCCCGGGAATCTGAGCTCGTGGCGGGTCGTGCGATTGCAAAAACGCCCGCTTGGATGTGAGCCAGGCGGGCGTTCGGTGTTTCATGAATCGATCCGGTCTACGTGAGGTTGTCCATTCATCGCGTTCCGGCATGCACGGTCGAAGCAGGTGTCAGCGTGGCATGTCACCGCTCCCATCGCCCACGCTCCATCGCCTCTTCCATCGATCCGAGCGTCAGTGACCGGCCGCCCAACGTATCGCGCGCCGCATTGCTGAACGGGAATTTGACAACCATCGCGAAAAACGAACCGATGCCGAGCTTCGCGGACGGATAGTAATAGTGGATGTCGAACGCGGACAGGTCGACGTCAAACGTCGCAGCCCATCGCCTGACGAGCTTGTCGATGTCGTTCGGCTCCAGGTCGAGATCGTGATAGAGATCCGTGTCTCGCGTCAGCTCGATTCCAGAGACCGGTAGCTCGCCGATATCGGCCGAAAAAAACGCTTCGAGACGTTTCCATGCGTCAGCCATACAAGCGATCCTCGGGCGTCACCATGCTGTTGTAGGTGCCAACCGTGCGATAAGTGATCACCGATACATCCGTTGCCAGGATGACCCAACCGACTCCGGGGATCGCCCGCCCAACGAATGCGCCGATATTCCGCGTGAATTTGATGCGCAACATGATAAGGCTCGTGAACGAGGTAACGGTAGGCAATATCCGGTGCTTTAGCTCGAACGGCAACATACGACGCGAAACGACAGACGCGATGGAGGTGCCCTTGACTGCGCTCGCGAACTTGCCGCGCGTGGGGATGAAACGCTGCCCCAGCAATACCATCGCGATGCCAACCGCATCATTTACACCCAACGCCTTGCCGGTTTCTTCGATGAAGATCAGCAAGAGCAATTCTTCACGGCGCAGGCCCTCATGAATGCCGTACTCGTACGAATTTGCCATTTTCTCTCTGATAGTTGGAGTTTGAGCGAACTGGCAAAGCTATCGTGAGTAACGCAGGGAGGACAACGCGTCCGCCAGGTCGGCGACCGCTGCAGAAGCATGTCGGGATGCGATGGATCGATCACGCGCGGTTCGTTTCAGCGATGTCCGGCTTGCACTTCCGGTCGTTACGGCTCCGTCGTCCAGCACGAGCGTCGCAGCAACGGTATTCACCAGAACGGATGCAAACCGTTAATTTCCCTGGTGACTCGACGGTTTTCGATGCCGGTGCGTTTCTCGCTTCCTGACCGCTCACGCGCGTCAGTACGTAGCCGCTGCGTGTTCGCGCACCGTCGCAACCGCACTTTCCCGCCGCTCGGCCAACCGCTGCGCGAACCGGTACGCGACCAGCGACCCGGCTACCGCAAGCAGCATCGGCACGAGACTGTCGTGATCCACGCGCGTGAACTCGGCCAGCAGTACGACCGCCGTGATCGGCATCTGCATCGACGCGGCGAGAAACGCGGTCGCGCCGATGAGCGCACAACCGCCGATCGACGCACCCGGCCACACGAGGCTCCACAGCCCGCCGAGCACGACGCCGAGCAGCGCGCCGTTCGCTAGACCCGGCGTCAGCAGGCCGCCTTCCGCACCCGCCCGCAAGCTGCCGGCCTCGATCAGCACCTTCAGCACGAGCAGCGCCGCGGCGAGACCGATCGTCAGCGTGCCGTCGAAACCCAGCGAAGCCGGACCCTTGCCATTGCCGAGCAATTGCGGAAACCACATCGCAAGCACGCCGATCACCGCGAAATTGACCAGCGCGAGCACCGGCAGCCGCCCGTCTTTCGGCGCGTTCGCACGGGCACGCGTCGTGAGCCGCACGAAGCCGTACGCGGCAAAGCCGAACAGCGGACCACAGACGATCGACCACACCACCAGCGGCGTACTCAGCACGAACGGCGGCACCGTGTACTGGTGTTCGTTGCCGAGGCCGATCCACGCAACGGCCGCCGCGATCGCCGACGTCGCGACCGCCACGACCAGCGCACGCAGTTCGAACGTGCCGAGCAGCACTTCGAGCACGAAGATCGCCCCGCCGAGCGGCACGTTATAGACGGCCGCGAGGCCCGCACCGGCACCGCACGCGACCATCAGCCGGCAATCGTCAGGCGTAAGCCCCGCCGCATGCGCAAGCCGCCCGGCAAGCAGCGAACCGATCTCGCGCGGGGCGACTTCGCGGCCCAGCGGCGAACCGAGCGCAACGGTGACGATCTGCAGCAGTGCGTGAACCGTCGTGCTGACGACCGGCATCCGCGGATCGGCCGCACGCACTGCGCGGCGGATGCTGACGAGCGGCCGGCCAAACCGGTACAGCGCCCACCAGCCGCCACCGGCGACGATCCCGCACACGACCAGCACCGCGAGCCGGCGCAACGGATCGGCACCGGTCACGCCGGTGAGGAAACTCTCGGTGCCGATCACGTGCGCGACGCTGTAGCCGTACGCGACGTGCTGGATCGCGTGCAGCAGCAGTGCGAGCAGCATGCCGCCGAGGCCCGCGCCCACGCCGGTCAGGATCGTGACGACGGCCACGCGCGCGAACGGGCTGGCGGCCGGCGAAGAGAATGCGGGGGCGGACGGGAGATCGAGGCGCATGGGGTCGGCGAATGGAATCGACAAGACGACGCGCAACACGCGCGCCGCCGTCAGGACCGCATCGTAGGCCGGCCTCCATCATGAGACAAACGTATTTTTAGAATCGACTCATGCATTTCATGAATACATGACGTCGGGCGGGCCGTGACCGCCCGCCTTCCGCGCCCGGTTCGCGTCAATCCGGATAGGTGACGCGCTCCCGTTCGCGCCGCAGGATCACTTTCCCGTGGCGGATCGACAGCGTGGCCTTGGCCTGCCGACGCACAGCTTCGGAAACGTGTCGAAGCGCCCCTGCAGGTGGATGCTCTCGGTCGGGCACGAGATGAAGTTCAGGCCCGCGCGCTTCACGGCGAAAAGTGTCGATGCGCGCGGATCGCACCGATCAACCGACGCGCCGCGTCCCGCTCATGTTGCAGCGACGCGACAACCGGCCCGCGATGAACGGATACCAGCCGCGCGCGACCACGCAGAAACCACCAGCGTCAGGCACGCGCCGCGCGTCGTGTCAGTTTTGTGAAGGACTCTTGCCGGATCCGGAAAGGTGCGCTCGCGGCCCCGGCGGCCTTGCACGCGCGATGCGTTCCTATACTTGCGCCGAACTTTCGTTCCCAGTCCCACACGCAGGAGCCCTGACTTGAAAAAAACCCTCATCGCCGGCGCATGCACCGCCGCGCTGTTCGCCCCGCTCGCTCACGCACAGAGCTCGGTCACGCTGTACGGCCTGATCGACGCCGGCATCGTCTACACCAACAACGCCAACGGTGCATCGCTGTGGCGCCTGAACAGCGGCACCGTCAACGGCAGCCGCGTCGGGTTTCGCGGCACCGAGGATCTCGGCGGCGGCCTGAAGGCGCTGTTCGTGCTCGAGAACGGCTTCAACGTGAACAACGGCGGGCTCGGGCAGGACGGCAAGCTGTTCGGCCGCCATGCGTACGTCGGCCTGAGCCAGAACGGCTATGGCACGCTGACGCTCGGCCGCCAGTACGACACGATGGTCGACTTCGTCGCGCCGCTGTCGGCCACGGCCGGCGACTTCGGCGACGCGAGCTTCGCGCATCCGTTCGACAACGACAACCTGAACCACTCGCTGCGCATCAACAACGCGGTCAAGTACACGAGCGAGACCTATGCGGGCTTCAAGGTCGGCGCGATGTATGCATTCTCGAACGCGACGAACTTCGGCGCGAACCGCGCGTACAGCGTCGCGGCGAGCTACACGAACGGCCCGCTGAAGCTGGCCGGCGCGTACCTGCAGATGAACGGCACGAAGGGCTCGACGAACGCGAGCCCCGGCGCGACCGATGCGGCCGAAGCGAAAAGCCTGAACCAGGGCGGCTGGTCGATCGGCTCGGACCGCATGCGTTCGTACGGCGGCGGCATCAGCTACGGGTTCGGCCCGGCCACCGTCGGCTTCGTCTATACGCGTTCGCAGTACGACAACACAGGCTCGTTCGGCTCGACCGGCCAGGTCGCGTTCAACAACTACGACGTGAACGTGCGCTATGCGGTGACGCCGGCCGTCAGCCTCGGCGCGGCCTACGTGTACACGGACGCCAGCGTGTCGAACCCTGACAGCAAGCACGGCACCGATCCGAAGTGGCACCAGGTCGACCTGCAGGCCGTCTACAAGCTGTCGCGCCGCACGGACGTCTACGCGGAAGCGATGTATCAGCACGCAGCGGGCCGCGGCTACCAGGCGTTCATCAACGGCTCGGGCGGCGCATCGAGCACGGCGAACCAGATCGTCGGCACGATCGGCATGCGCACGCGCTTCTGATCGGCGTGATGCATCGTCGCCCGCCGGCCACGAGCCTGCGTTCGCGCACGGGTTCGCTGGCTGCGGGCGGCCCGCACCAATGTTGTTCCATCTGGAAGGCAGCCTGCCTGGAATCGGGGTTTTTACGCGCGGGGGTGCTGCGTAGACTGCCAGCAAAGGTCAGGGTCACGCATCGCGCGTCGATCCGGCCACCCACCCCGCACCCAGGAGAACCTCGTGAAATCGCTCGTCGTTACCGCCGCCGCTGCCGTCCTGCTCGCTGCACCGGCCCTGTCCTTCGCCCAGTCCGCCAAGTCGCCCGTCACGCGCGCGCAAGTGCTGCAGGAGCTGATCGATCTCGAGTCGGTCGGCTACAACCCGGCGCGCGGCGAAGTCAACAACTATCCGGACGACATCATGGCGGCGCAGGAACGACTTCACGAAAAGCGTCTCGCGGAACAGAAGGCTGCGCAGGCCGCCTACGGCCACGCCGGTGAACCGACGACGGAATCGGGCGCGGCGGCCAAGCCCGCGCTGTAACGGCATGACGAAGCGCCGCGCCCGCGTGAACGAAGTCTTGCGGGCGCGGCGCGGGTTGCGCTCGCGTGGTTTGCGCGAAGAAAGGAAGCCGGCAATGCGCCGGTGCGCGTCCGCTGCTCAGGCGGCCTGCGGTTCGCGATCGATCGCGTTCAGCATCTCGACGTCGCGCGCGATCATCCCAGGCACCTGGGCACGCAGCATCTCGACCCAGGTCCGCACCTTCGCATCGACGAAGCGGCGCGACGGATACAGCGCGTACACGTTCATCTTCTGCAGGATATGCGCGGGCAGCACGCGGACGAGCGTGCCGTCGCGCAGCGCGTCGATCGCCGAGTACAGCGGCAGCATGCCGATCCCGATGCCGTCGCGGATGGCAAGCGCAAGCGATTCGGCCGTATTGGTCTGCACCGGCCCCGTGACGTGGATCTGCTCGACGCCCTCCGGCCCTTCGAGCACCCATTCGTGCGTCGGGAACGCCGGCGTGCACAGCGTCAGGCACGCGTGCGCAGAGAGATCCTGCGGCCGGGCCGGCGCGCCGTGGCGTTTCACATAGTCGGGCGACGCGCACAGGATGCTGAAGGTCGAGCCGAGCAGGTGCGACACGAGTTCCGAATCGGGCAGCGACGACGCGGTCACGACAGCCATGTCGCTCGTCCCGTCGAACAGGTCGGGCATGCGCTGCGACAGCGACAGCTCGATCGACACGTCCGGGAACTGCGCGTGATAGCGCGTCAGCGCGGGCAATACATAGTGATGACCGACGCTCGCGAAACTGTGCATGCGCAGTACGCCGGCCGGCCGTTCGTGCGCACAGCTCGCCTCTTCTTCCGCGCGGTCGACGTCGGCGAGGATCTGGCGGCAGCGCCGCAGATAGCTTTCTCCGGCCGACGTGAGCGCGAGACGGCGCGTCGAACGATTCATCAGACGGGTGCGCAGGCGCGCCTCGAGCTCCGACACCGCGCGCGACATCGCGCCCGTCGTCGAATTCAGCGATTGCGCGGCGGCGGTGAAACTGCCCGTCTCGACGACGCGCGAAAACACCCGCATGTTTTGTAGGGTATCCATTCCTGTGAGCAACCTGTAGCGGAGCCGCTATTTTCCTCCACGGGATGCGACAGATTGTTACTCCGGCTGCAACTATCGTTTCCCCGCAGCTGCGTTAATGCGCGGGCGCCGCACTCCTACAATCGGCGCCTCAACAGTCGAACGAACCCGTTCGGACGCGCCGCGCACCTTGCGCGGCCCCGTACCGGCCCCCTCTTTTCATGAAGCCACAACCTGCGATCGAGCGTCCTTCCATCGAACCGGCACGATGGAGGACATGGCTCGATCCACTCGGCGACGCGGCACGCGACTGGGCTGCGAGCGACGGGCTGATCTGGCTGCACCTCGCGAAAACCGTGTTCGCGGCGCTCCTCGCGATGGGCATCGCGATGCGCCTGGAAATGTCGCAGCCGCGCACGGCGATGACGACCGTGTTCGTGCTGATGCAACCGCTGTCGGGGATGGTGTTCGCGAAGAGTTTCTACCGCGTGCTCGGCACGGCGGCCGGCCTCGTCGCCGCGCTCGCGCTCGGCGGGCTGTTCGCGCAGCAGCCCGAGCTGTACATGGCCGGCATCACGCTGTGGATCGGCACCTGCATCGCGCTCGCGGTGCGCAACCGCCACTTCCGCTGGTACGGCTTCGTGCTCGCCGGCTACACCGCGGCGCTGATCGGCCTGCCGGCCGTGATGACCCCACAAACACTATTTCAGTCCGCGCTCACACGCGCCGCGGAAGTCGCGCTCGGCATCGCGTGCTCCGGCGCGGTCAGCGCGCTGATCCTGCCGCTCAGCTCCGCGAAGGCGCTGATGCGCTCGCTGGGCGCCCGCCATGCGACGTTCGCGGCGTTCACGGCGGGCGCGCTCGCAGGCGACGTCGCACGCGGCGATTTCGAGCGACGCTTCGCCGATTTCGTCGACGACATCGTCGGCTTCGAGGCCAACCGCGCGTTCGCGTCGTTCGAGGATCCGCACATTCGCGCGCGCAGCCGCCGCCTCGCACGGCTGAACAGCGAGTTCATGAACGCGTGCACGCGGCTGCATGCGCTGCACCAGCTCGTCAAGCGGCTGCGCGCCAA
>NZ_JAAGPB010000284.1:0-11156 GCF_017104585.1 Burkholderia sp. Ac-20392 | reverse complement strand
CGCGGGCGCGAGCGCGGCCCAGCGTGCGGGCACGTCGGCGATGCGGCGAGGCAGCGCGGCGAGCAGTGCGTCGACGTCGAGCGGCTCGGAAGAACGGGGGGACGAGGACATGGCGTCTCCAGAAAAGGGGCGGGCGGCAGCTGACGAGGTTGGCGAACGATCGTGCCATGACGGCGCGTGCGCCACAATCGGCCATTCGGGCAATAGCGCTTCGCGCTGTCCGCAATGATGATGGAAGGAATCATTGCGGCGCCGCAGCAGGCCGCCCGGCGAAAAACGGGCCGCGAGTATACCGCCGGTGCGAGGGCGTAATCGCGCGCCCGCCGGTCGTTCACCATTAAAATGCCGCCATGAGCAAATCCAGGCATGTGTCCGAAACTCCAGCCACCCAATTGCTGCGCCGCCACGGCGTCGCGTTCGGCGAACACCCGTACGACTACGTCGAGCACGGCGGCACCGGTGAATCGGCGCGCCAGCTCGGCGTCGACGAGCACAGCGTCGTGAAGACGCTCGTGATGGAAGATGAACACGCGAAGCCGCTGATCGTGCTGATGCACGGCGACCGCACCGTGTCGACGAAGAACCTCGCGCGGCAGATCGGCGCGAAGCGCGTCGAGCCGTGCAAGCCCGAGGTCGCGAACCGCCATTCCGGCTATCTCGTCGGCGGCACGTCGCCGTTCGGCACGCGCAAGACGATGCCCGTCTACGTGGAGGCGACGATCCTCGAACTGCCGACGATCTACCTGAACGGCGGGCGTCGCGGCTACCTCGTCAGCCTCGCGCCGGCCGTGCTCACGTCGCTGCTCGGCGCGCAGCCCGTGCAGTGCGCCAGTGTTGACTGAGGGTTTCACCTTCGTGGCAGGCCGCGCGCGTTCGGTAGAATGGGCGCCGTTTCGGCGTGCCGCGCGCAGCCGTCCCTTTACCGATACGTTGAAAGAAGAGTCCTCCGCATGCAGATCCTGCTCGCCGCCCTCGTTGCCTACCTGATCGGTTCGGTGTCGTTCGCCGTCGTCGTCAGTGGCGCGATGGGCCTGGCCGACCCGCGTTCGTACGGGTCGAAGAATCCCGGCGCGACCAACGTGCTGCGCAGCGGCAACAAGAAGGCCGCGATCCTGACGCTCGTCGGCGACGCGTTCAAGGGCTGGATCGCCGTCTGGCTCGCCCGGCACTTGGGGCTGCCCGATGTCGCGGTCGCATGGGTCGCGATCGCCGTGTTCCTCGGCCACCTGTATCCGGTGTTCTTCCGCTTCCAGGGCGGCAAGGGCGTCGCGACCGCGGCCGGCGTGCTGCTCGCGGTGCACCCGGTGCTCGGGCTCGCGACCGCGCTGACCTGGCTGATCGTCGCGTTCTTCTTCCGCTATTCGTCGCTCGCGGCGCTGGTGGCGGCCGTGTTCGCGCCGGTGTTCGACGTGTTCCTGTTCGGCACGGGCCACAACCCGGTCGCGTGGGCCGTGCTCGCGATGAGCGTGCTGCTCGTGTGGCGTCACCGCGGCAACATTTCGAAGCTGCTGGCGGGGCAGGAGAGCCGGATCGGCGACAAGAAGAAGGCGGCCGCTGACGGCGGCGCGCAGGACGGCGGGAAAGCCTGAGGAAGTGCGGCGCTGGCCGCATGCCGGGCGCGCCGCGTGTGCGGGGCCCGGCAGGATGACGTGACGGATCGTCCGGCGATCAGTCGCGGAAGTTGTTGAAGTCGAGCGGCGTGTTGGTCACGTCCTTGCGCAGCATCGCGATCACGCTCTGCAGGTCGTCGCGCTTCGTGCCGTTCACGCGCACCGCGTCGCCCTGGATGCTCGCCTGCACCTTGATCTTGCTGTCCTTCACGAGACGCACGATCTTCTTCGCGAGATCGCCGGTCACGCCTTTCTTCACGGTGACGATCTGCTTGACCTTGTCGCCGCCGATCTTCTCGACCTTGCCGTAGTCGAGGAAGCGCACGTCGACGTTGCGCTTGGCCAGCTTGCTGATCAGCACGTCCTTGACCTGGCCCAGCTTGAAATCGTCATCGGCGAACAGCGTCAGCTCGCGTTCCTTCTGCTCGACGCGCGCGTCGGAGCCCTTGAAGTCGAAGCGCGTCGAAATTTCCTTGTTCGACTGCTCGATGGCGTTCTTTACTTCGATCATGTTCGCTTCGGAAACGACGTCGAACGATGGCATGGCATTCCTCCCTTGAGATGCGGGCGCCCGGCTCGCGCGCGGGCACTCGCTATAATTGCGGACTGTTTGCCATTTTACCGATGCCCCTCCGTTTGCCCAAGGCCGGCCATGTGCTGCCCGGGTGGACGTGACCGCGAATGCCGATGCCTCCTGACGATTCCACCCTGTCGCTGCTTTCCGACCATCCGCTCGCCGCGCACAACACGTTCGGCATTGCCGCGACCGCGCGCTTCGCTGCGCGCATCACGCATGCGTCGCAGTTCGAGGCGCTTCATCGCGACCCGCGCGTCGCGAATTTGCCGCAGCTGGTGCTCGGCGGCGGCAGCAACGTCGTGTTCACGCGCGATTTCGACGGCGTCGTGCTGCTCGACGAGATCGCGGGCCGCCGCGTCGTGCGCGAGGACGACGACGCGTGGTACGTCGAGGCCGGCGGCGGCGAGAACTGGCACGCATTCGTCGCATGGACGCTCGAGCACGGGATGGCGGGCCTCGAGAACCTCGCGCTGATTCCGGGCACGGTCGGCGCTGCGCCGATCCAGAACATCGGCGCGTACGGCCTCGAGATGAAGGCGTATTTCGACTCGCTGGTCGCGGTCGAGCTGGCGACGGGGCGCAGCGAGCGCTTCGACGCCGTGCGCTGCGCGTTCGGCTACCGCGACAGCTTCTTCAAGCGGGAAGGGCGCGGCCGGTTCGCGATCGTGTCGGTGACGTTCCGGCTGCCGAAGCAATGGACGCCGCGGCTCGGCTACGCGGATGTCACGCGCGAACTCGACGCCCGAGGCATTGCAGCGGATGCGGCCACGGCGCGCGACGTGTTCGACGCGGTCGTCGCGATCCGTCGCGCGAAGCTGCCCGATCCGCTCGTCCTCGGCAACGCGGGCAGTTTCTTCAAGAATCCGGTGATCGATGCCGCGCAGTTCGATGCGCTGCGCGCCCGCGCGCCGGAAATCGTGTCATATCCGCAGCCGGACGGGCAGGTCAAGCTCGCGGCCGGCTGGCTGATCGACCGCTGCGGCTGGAAGGGACGCGCGCTGGGCGCGGCGGCCGTGCACGACCGCCAGGCGCTCGTGCTCGTCAATCGCGGCGGCGCAACGGGCGCCGACGTGCTTGCGCTGGCGCAGGCGATCCAGGCCGACGTGCGTGCGCAATTCGGCGTTGAGCTGGAGGCGGAACCGGTCTGCCTGTAACGCGGGTGCCGCGCCGTTTTCCGCGCGCCCAAACAAAAAGCGCCGATCGTCGATCGGCGCTTTTTTTACGTGTGTGCGTTCCGGCGCGTCAGTGCTTGAGGCGGCCGAGCAGCAGGAACTCCATCAGTGCCTTCTGCACGTGCAGGCGGTTTTCCGCTTCGTCCCACACGACGCTCTGCGGGCCGTCGATCACGCCGGCCGTCACTTCCTCGCCACGGTGCGCGGGCAGGCAGTGCATGAAGAGGGCATCCGGGTTCGCGTGGCCCATCATTTCCTCGTCGACGCACCAGTCGGCAAATGCCTGCATGCGGGCTTCGTTCTCGGCCTCGAAGCCCATGCTCGTCCACACATCGGTGGTGACGAGGTCGGCGCCCTTGCACGCTTCGTTCGGATCGTCGAACACTTCGTAGAACGGCGCGCTGTCGGGCGACACGAGCTTCATGTCGAGCGCGTAGCCGGGCGGCGTGGACAGGCGGAGCTTGAAGCCGAGGATCTGCGCGGCTTCGATCCACGTGTAGAGCATGTTGTTCGCATCGCCGACCCACGCGACGGTCTTGCCTGCGATCGGGCCGCGATGCTCGTAGTACGTGAAGATGTCGGCGAGCACCTGGCACGGGTGGTACTCGTTCGTCAGGCCGTTGATCACCGGCACGCGGGAATTGTCCGCGAAGCGCTTGATGACCTCCTGCTCGAACGTACGGATCATGATGATGTCGACCATTCGCGAGATGACCTGCGCGGAATCCTCGACGGGTTCGCCGCGGCCGAGCTGCGTGTCGCGCGTGCTCATGAAGACGGCGTGGCCGCCGAGCTGGAAGATCCCGGCTTCGAACGACAGGCGCGTGCGCGTCGAGCTCTTCTCGAAGATCATCGCGAGCGTGCGGTCGTGCAGCGGGTGATAGGTCTCGTAGTTCTTGAACTTGCGCTTCAGGATACCCGTGCGTTCGAGCACGTACTCGTAGTCTTCCAGCGAGAAATCCTTGAACTGCAGGTAGTGACGAATGGTTTTGGCGGTCATGAAGCGAAATACGGCGGGTTGCACCCGGCAGCAAGGCCGGACGGCGCCGCCGTCGGGTGTGGATAACTCAAAGCAGCATAAAGGATTTTCTGTGCTTTGACGAGCCGCGGAGGGAAGCGGGGCACGATCGCGGCGTGCGGCAAGCGGTGCAGGAGGAGGGGCGTCGGGACGGCGCGCGATGGCGCGCTGCGGTATAATCCGAAAGTTTTCTCCAGCCCGGCAGGCAAGCCTCCTCGCGCTCTGCCGGACACAAGCCGTGCGCTGCACAAATCCGGTGCAGTCCGCCGGTGGCGCGCGTCGACGTCCCGTTTTCGGGATATCGGAATGCTTGTGCCGCCGTCCGTTTCAGCTTTGTGTTCGCGTATCCAGGCGCCGTTGCCTGGACATCGCCGGGCCGTCACTTGGGTAACCACATGGCTGAAACCCCTCCGACCGAATTCTTCATCCAGGGCATCACGAAAGACGGGAAAAAGTTTCGCCCGAGCGACTGGTCGGAACGTCTGGCCGGTGTGATGGCCTGCTTCGGGCCGGGGGCGAGCGGGCCGAACGCACGCCTCAAGTATTCGCTCTACGTGCGTCCGACGATGCTCGGCGACCTGAAATGCGTGATCCTCGATTCCCGGCTGCGCGATATCGAGCCGATGGCGTTCGATTTCGTGCTGAATTTCGCGAAGGACAACAACCTCGTCGTCACCGAGGCGTGCGAACTGCCGGACTACGGCGCGAAGAAGTGATGCCGGCACGGGCGTGGGCGCTTGCCGCGCCCGCCCTGGCAACTGTCGTCGGCATGGCATGATGCGCCGGCGACAGACGACAAAAAAGCCCGCCTAGGCGGGCTTTTTTGCGATCGCAGGAAACAGGAACGCCCGCGTGAGCGGGCGCACCGGATTTACGCTGCTGCCTGCAGGCCCTTGACGGCTGCGGCCAGGCGGCTCTTGCTGCGAGCGGCCTTGTTCTTGTGAACGATCTTCTTGTCGGCGATCGTGTCGATCGTCTTGACGGCAGACTTGAACAGCTCTGCAGCCTTTGCCTGATCGCCGGCGTCGACTGCCTTGCGAACAGCCTTGATCGCGGTACGGAATTTCGAGCGCAGCGCCGAGTTGTGCGAGTTTGCCTTCGCGGCCTGGCGGGCGCGCTTGCGTGCTTGTGCGGAGTTAGCCATGACGGTTCCTTATCCTGTCCTGTTTCCAGAGCTTGGAGCCTAGACGGCCAAGCGCTGCTTTTCGATCCGTCCCCTGAGAACGATTGCCCAGGGGCGCATAAAAAAACGGTGATTTTAACCGAGGCAAGGACATGAAAACGGCAGTTGCCGTGCATGTACGAGCCCAGAAACCGGCGATTATAGCAACAAAATCAAGCGCGTGGCAAGTTCAACGTGACACCCGCCGAGCAGGGCACCGAACGCGTGGGTGCTTTTCGGCATCGGCCGCTGGCCGGGTCGCGCAACGTCCGTATAATAAGCGCCCCATGAATCTATTCCGAGCCCTGCTGACGGTCAGCGGCTTCACGCTGCTGTCGCGCGTGACCGGACTGGCCCGCGAGACACTGATCGCCCGTGCGTTCGGTGCCAGTCAATACACCGACGCGTTCTACGTCGCCTTCCGTATCCCGAACCTGCTGCGCCGCCTGTCCGCCGAAGGCGCGTTCTCGCAGGCGTTCGTGCCGATCCTCGCCGAGTTCAAGAACCAGCAGGGGCACGACGCGACGAAAGCGCTCGTCGACGCGATGTCCACCGTGCTCGCGTGGGCGCTTGCCGTGCTGTCGGTCTTCGGGATCGTCGGTGCGTCGTGGGTCGTGTTCGCGGTCGCGTCCGGCCTGCACACCGACGGGCAGGCGTTTCCGCTCGCGGTCACGATGACGCGGATCATGTTCCCGTACATCGTGTTCATCTCGCTGACGACGCTCGCCTCCGGCGTGCTGAACACGTACAAGAGCTTCTCGCTGCCCGCGTTCGCGCCGGTGCTGCTCAACGTCGCGTTCATCGGCGCGGCCGTGTTCGTCGCGCCGCACCTGAAGGTGCCGGTGTACGCGCTCGCCTGGGCCGTCATCGTCGGCGGCGTGCTGCAGTTCCTCGTACAACTGCCGGGCCTGAAGAAGATCGACATGGTGCCGCTGATCGGCCTCAACCCGCTGCGCGCGCTGCGCCACCCGGGCGTGAAGCGCGTGCTCGCGAAGATGGTGCCCGCGACGTTCGCGGTGTCGGTCGCGCAACTGTCGCTGATCATCAACACCAACATCGCATCGCGGCTCGGGCAGGGCGCCGTGTCGTGGATCAACTACGCCGACCGCCTGATGGAATTCCCGACGGCGCTGCTCGGCGTCGCGCTCGGCACGATCCTGCTGCCGAGCCTGTCGAAGGCGCACGTCGACGCCGATTCGCACGAGTATTCGGCGCTGCTCGACTGGGGCCTGCGCGTCACGTTCCTGCTCGCGGCGCCGAGTGCGCTCGCGCTGTTCTTCTTCGCGACGCCGCTCACCGCGACCCTGTTCAACTATGGCAAGTTCGACGCGCATACCGTCACGATGGTCGCGCGCGCGCTCGCGACCTACGGGATCGGCCTCGTCGGCATCATCCTGATCAAGATCCTCGCGCCCGGCTTCTATGCGAAGCAGGACATCAAGACGCCCGTGAAGATCGCGATCGGCGTGCTGATCGTCACGCAGATCTCGAACTACGTGTTCGTGCCGCTGATCGGCCACGCGGGCCTGACGCTGAGCATCGGCGTCGGCGCGTGCCTGAACTCGCTGCTGCTGTTCATCGGGCTGCGCAAGCGCGGCATCTACCAGCCGTCGCCGGGCTGGCTGCGCTTCTTCGTGCAGTTGATCGGCGCGGCGCTGGTGCTCGCCGGCCTGATGCACTGGCTGTCGATCAGCTTCGACTGGACCGGGATGCGTGCGCAGCCGCTCGATCGCATTGCGCTGATGGCCGCGTGCCTCGTGGTGTTCGCTGCACTATATTTCGGTATGTTGTGGGTGATGGGCTTCAAATACGCTTATTTCAGAAGGCGCGCCAAGTGACGACCGCAATGACCCGCGTCCTCGACTACTTCAGCACGCTCGTGGCAGACGACGACAGCCTGCCCGTCACGGAAGCGGCGCTGTCGCTGGCGCAGGACGCGTATCCCGACCTCGACCTGCAGGGCACGCTGGCCGAACTCGACATGCTGGCGGCGCGGTTGAGCCGGCGGTTCACGGACGATGCGGACCTGAAGGGCCGCGTCGCCGCACTGAACGATTTCTTCTTCCGCGAGCTCGGCTTCGCGTGCAATCACAACGACTACTACGACCCCGATAACAGCCACCTGAACGCCGTGCTGAAGCGGCGGCGCGGGATCCCGATCTCGCTGTCGGTGCTGTACCTGGAGCTCGCCGAGCAGATCGGCGTGCCGGCGCGCGGCGTGTCGTTTCCCGGTCATTTCCTGCTGCGCGTCACGCTGCCGGACGGCGACCTGATCATCGATCCGGCCAACGGCCATTCGCTGTCCGAAGCCGAGATGGTCGAGATGCTCGAGCCGTACGTCGCGCGTGCGGCCGGGGCGGTCGACAGCGCATTGCGCGCGCTGCTGCAGCCGGCGACGAGTCGCGAGATCATCGCGCGGATGCTGCGCAACCTGAAGACGATCTATCTTCAGACGGAACGCTGGCAGCGGCTGCTCGCGGTGCAGCAGCGGCTCGTGATCCTGCTGCCCGAGCACCTCGACGAAGTCCGCGACCGCGGTTTCGCGTATGCGCGGCTCGATTACCTGCGTCCCGCGCTCGAGGATCTCGAGCAGTATCTCGGCGAGCGGCCGGACGCGGACGACGCCACCGTCGTCGAGTCGCAGGTGACCGAATTGCGGCAGCGGATGCAGCGCGACGGCGAGGACTGAGCCGCCGCCGTGCGGTTGGAACCCTGAATGAAAAACGCCCGCGCTGCGGGCGTTTTTTTGTGCCTATTTCGGTTGCATCCGGATCGCGCCGTCGAGGCGGATCACTTCGCCGTTGAGCATCGGATTCTCGACGATCTGGCGCACCAGCAGCGCGTATTCGGCTGGTTTGCCGAGTCGCGGCGGGAACGGCACCATCGCGCCGAGCGCGTCCTGCACGTCCTGCGGCATGCCGAGCAGCATCGGCGTCTCGAACAGGCCGGGCGCGATCGTCATCACGCGGATGCCGCTGCGCGACAGGTCGCGCGCGATCGGCAGCGTCATGCCTGCGACGCCAGCTTTCGACGCCGCATACGCGGCCTGGCCGATCTGCCCGTCGAACGCGGCGACCGACGCGGTGCTGACGATCACGCCGCGTTCGCCGTCCGCGGTCGGTGCGGTCGCGGCCATCGCGGCGGCCGCGAGCCGGATCATGTTGAACGTGCCGACGAGGTTCACGTTGATCGTCTTCGCAAACACGTCGAGCGGATGCGCGCCGTCCTTGCCGACGGTCTTCGCGGCGGGTGCGATGCCCGCGCAGTTCACGAGGCCGCGCAGCGTGCCCGCGCGCGTCGCCGCGCTGACGGCCGCCTGCGCGTCGGCTTCGCTCGACACGTCACAGTGCACGAAGATGCCGCCCAGCTCGGTCGCGAGCGCCGTGCCCGCCGCGTCGTTCAGGTCGGCGAGCACGACCGTGCCGCCTGCCTGCGCGAGCATCCGCGCCGTGCCGGCGCCGAGGCCCGATGCGCCGCCCGTGATCAGAAACACGTTGCCGCGAATTTCCATGACTGTCTCCGTTGTTGAGCGCCCCTGGCGCGACAGCGCTCAGGGCGGACCCATGCAAGGTGGTCGACCGCGGTTGGCGCTTCGGCGCGTGTGCGCTGCCACGCAAGGCGGTCGCCCGATCCGATGCCGCGTGATCGGTTGAAATGCCGGGGCCCGGTAGCAGGGGCCCCGGCATCCGACCGATTGTACGGGGCGCGCTCGCGCGACGGCGAGGCCAGAACGGTCGTGCGAATTCCATCCGGGCAAAAAAAAGCCGCCCGGAAAGGGCGGCTTGCGGGTGCGCGACGCGCTGCTTACTTCAGTGCGCCAAACGCGCGCTCGCGGATTTCCTCGACGCTGCCGAGACCCGAGATCTTGCGATACTGCGGAGCCTTCAGGCCGTTTTCCTCGCCGCGCTGCGCCCAGTCGCCGTAGTACGTGATCAGCGGCTTGGTCTGCGCTTCGTACACTTCGAGGCGTTTCTTGACGGTTTCTTCCTTGTCGTCGTCGCGCTGGATCAGCGGCTCGCCCGTCACGTCGTCATGGCCTTCGACCTTCGGCGGGTTGAACTTGACGTGGTACGTGCGGCCCGATGCCGGGTGCGTGCGGCGGCCGCTCATGCGCTCGATGATTTCCGAGAACGGCACATCGATCTCGAGCACGTAGTCGATCGCGACGCCGGCTTCCTTCATGGCGTCAGCCTGCGCGATCGTGCGCGGGAAACCGTCGAACAGGTAGCCGTTCGCGCAGTCGGATTCCTTCAGGCGCTCCTTGACGAGGCCGATGATCAGCGCGTCCGGCACCAGCTTGCCGGCGTCCATGTAGCCCTTCGCCTCGACGCCGAGCGGCGTGCCGGCCTTCACGGCCGCGCGCAGCATGTCGCCCGTCGAGATTTGCGGGATGCCGAATTTTTCCTTGATGAAGTTTGCCTGGGTGCCCTTTCCCGCGCCGGGCGCGCCCAACAGGATCAAACGCATGGTGATATCTCCAGTATGTAGATTCGTGTGGCGAGACGCAAAAAGCGCCGGCGACGGCGTGCGCGGGGCTTGCCTGGCGCGTGGCGGACCGGTCTGATGCGGCGCGTCGGGTTGAGCGACGCGCGGCTGCCGGCAGGGCCGCGGGCGGGGTCAAGCGAGGACGCGCTGGTCGCGGACGGCTCGCACAATCGCCTGATTATGCCACGGGTTATTTTGATGACGGCTGAAAAAGGGCCTGCACGCGTGCGAGATCGGCCGGCGTGTCGATTCCGGCTTCGGGCGCGGACTCGGTGATCAGCACTGCGATGCGCTCGCCGTGCCAGAGCGCGCGAAGCTGTTCGAGCTGCTCGGCCTGTTCGATCGGCGCCTGCGCGAGCGTCGGATACGTGCGCAGGAAACGCGCGCGATACGCATAGAGGCCGATGTGCCGGTAGACCGGGAACGCGGGCGCAGGCATGGCCGCGACGTCGGGCCAGTGCGGCTGGTACGCATCCCGGCTCCACGGAATCGGCGCACGCGAGAAGTACAGCGCGACGCTCTGCGCGTCGAGCGCGACCTTCACCACGTTCGGGTTGAACACGTCGGCCGCGTCGTGGATCGGGTGGGCGGCCGTCGCGATTGCGCAGGCCGGATGGGCGGCGAGGTGCGACGCTACGTCGCGTACGAGCACCGGGTCGATCAGCGGCTCGTCGCCCTGCACGTTGACGACGACCGTGTCGTCGCCCCACCCGAAGGTCGCCGCGACTTCCGCGAGCCGGTCGGTGCCGGACGGATGGTCGGCGCGCGTCAGCACCGCTTCGAAGCCGTGATCGCGGGCCGCATCGAGCACGCTCTGCGCATCGGACGCGACCAGCACCTGCTGCGCGCCCGCTTCGCGCGCGCGTTCGGCGACGCGTACGACCATCGGCTTGCCGCCGAGATCGGCGAGCGGCTTGTTCGGGAGTCGCGTCGACGCGAGCCGGGCGGGAATGACGGCGATGAAGGGTTGAGTCATCGGGGAGGGCGGTGAGAAGAGCGGAGCGGGCGGCGCGATCCCGGACGATACTGGCGGAATCGACCGTTTCACGAGGTGAATCATGCGTATTGGGATGTGGGCCGGCGTGTGCGCCGTCCTTCTGGCGGGGTGTACTGCCGGCATGCCGCCGCTCGT
>NZ_JAAGPB010000283.1:0-10868 GCF_017104585.1 Burkholderia sp. Ac-20392 | reverse complement strand
GCCGGCAGCGGAAGGGTTGCCGGCCTGCGTGGCAACCGGTCAGGCGCCCGCCGACGCGGTGCGCACCGCGCTCGTCTTCTCCGGCAACGGCTGCCAGTGGGTCGGGATGGGCAACGAACTCTATGCGGAGAATGCCGTGTTCCGCGCGGCGCTCGACGAAGTCGACGCGCTGTGGTGCGCCGACGGCAGCCCGTCGCTCGTCGACGTGATGCGCGGCGGCCCGAGCGCGGAATGGCTGGCCGGCGCAGGTGCCGAATGGCTCGCCGCGACGGAGAACGCGCAGCCGCTGTTGTTCGCGATCCAGGTTGGCATGATTCGCGTGATCGACGCGCGCGGGATGCGTTACGACGCAGCGATCGGCCATAGCGTCGGCGAGATTGCCGCGGCGTGGGTGACGGGTGCGCTGTCGCTCGCCGACGCGGTTCGCGTGATCAAGATTCGCAGCCGCGCGCAGGCGATGACGCGCGGCAGCGGCCGGATGGCGGCCGTCGGCATCGGTGATGCGGCGGCACGCGAACTGATCGCACGCCACGGGCTGGCGCGGCGCGTCGAGATCGCGGGCATCAACAGTCCCGATGCGGTGACGCTCGCGGGCGAGCTGCAGGGCTTGCAGGCACTGGAGGCAGCGCTGCGCGGCAGCGGCAAGTTCTTCCAGATGCTGGATCTCGACTACGCGTTCCACAGCAGCCACATGGACCGCATCGAGCCGGTCGTGCTGGCCGAACTGGCCAGCCTGCGGCCGCAGCCGGGCAATGGCACGTTCGTGTCGACCGTGACCGGCGGCGCGCTGGCCGGCACCGAACTCGACGCCCGCTACTGGTGGCGCAACATTCGCGAGCCGGTGCGCTTCGGCGACGGCATCGCGCATCTGATCGAGCAGGGCGTCCGGTTGTTCGTCGAAGTCTCACCGCATGCGATCCTGCGCACGTACGTGAAGCAGGCATTCGCGGCGGCCGGCGCGACCGGCGTGGCGCTGCCGACGCTCAAGCGCGATCACGGCAGCGCGGCAATGCTGCAGCATGCGATGCTCGCGGCGATCGCGCACGGTGCGAGCGTCGATCCCGACCGCTTCGCGCCGGGTGAATCGCGAGCTGCATTGCCGTCCTATCCGTGGCAGCGCGACCGCTTCTGGTTGACGCCGACCGTCGAAGGCTACGGCCTCGTCAATCGTCGTCGTGAGCATCCGCTGCTCGGCTATCGCCTGCACGAGCACGCATTCGCGTGGGAAAACCAGCTCGATCCGGCGAAGCTGCCGATGCTGGCCGATCACGTTGTCGACGGCGGCGTGGCGTTCCCGGGGGCCGGGTACGTGGAAATGGCGCTCGCCGCGGCACGCACCTTCTTCGATACGCAGGACGCGGCGCTCGAAAACGTCGAGATCCGCACGCCGGTGGTATTCCAGCCGCAGCAGGCGAAGCTGTTCCGGCTCGTGATCGAGCCGCGCACCGCGACCTTCACGATCGAGACGCGCGACCGGATGTCCGACGGCACATGGACATTGAACGTGACGGGGCGGATGCTGGAAAGCGGCAACGCGCTCGGTGATGCGAGCGTCGTGCCGTCCGACGCGCTCGATCGTCTGCTCGCGCTGCCCGCGGCCGACGGCGACACGCTGTACGCAAACACGGCAGCTATCGGCCTCAGCTATGGGCCGGCATTCCGCTGGGTCCGCACCGTGCGGGTCGCCGCGGATGACGGCGCGGCGCTGGCCGACATTGCCGCGCCGGCCGCATGCGGCGACGCACGGGCCTTGTCCGCCTATTTGCTGCATCCGGCGCTGATGGACAGCGGGTTTCATCCGCTGTTCGCATTGCTTGCGGCGCACGCGCGCGAAGGCGAGCATCCGGCTTACGTGCCGGTGCAGATCGGCCGGGTCGACTATCTGCGCGGCGACACGGTCGAACGGGTGCTCGTGCGGATCGACCGGCACAGCCCGCATTCGATCGTCGCGCATTTCGAATTCCTCGATGCGCGGGGCGCGATCGTCGCGCGGCTCGGCGCTTGCCGGTTCCGGCGCGTCGATCTCGTCGGCCGCCGGCAGAACCTGCCCGCGCGCTTCGTCTATCGCCTTGAAGAAGTGCCGTTGCCGGGCGACGTCGACGCGGCCGGTCTGCCGACGCCCGATGCGCTGCTCGCGCAGGCTGTCACGCGGCTCGAAACGACCGGGCACGACGGCCGCCGGACGCAGCATCTGACCGAAATCCTGCCGCTGCTCGATGTGCTGGCGAGCCTCTACGCGCTTCGCGCGTTCGATGCGCTCGGCGCATTCGCCGGCACGTGGCAGCCGGCGGCCGGGCGTGCGGCGCTGGCCGCACGTCTTGCCGACATGCTGGTCGAGGATGGTCTCGCTCATCGCGATGGTGCGCTACTGGTGCGTGACGACGCGGCGTGCGCGGCGTTGCCGCCGCTCGACGAGCTGTGGCGCGGGCTGCTGGCCGAATCGCCGGGGCACGTGGCCGAGCTGACGCTGCTCGCGCATTGCGGCGCGGCGTTGCCGGACGTGCTGAACGGTGCGAAGGACGGCGCTCGCCTGCTGTCGCCGACCGGGCACAGCCTGGTCGAACAACTCCTTGCCGCATCGCCGACGTGGCAGCACGTGCACGCGTTGCTGACCGCAAGCGTCGAGCAGGCGGTCGACGCATGGCAACCGGCACGCCGGTTGCGCGTGCTCGAGCTGGGTGCGACGGACGGCGACGTGCTGCAGACACTGGGCATGCATCTCGCGGCCGCGCGTTGCGATCACACGATCGCCGCGACGGCCGGCCAACTGGCCGGGTTCGACGCGGATGCGGAAGCGGCGGTGCGCACGGTTGCGCTGCAGTCGGGCGAGCGGTTGTCGCTGGCGGCCGACGAAGCCGGCCCTTACGACCTGATCGTCGCGAACCGCGCGTTGAGCGGCCGTCACGATGTGGCCGACGCGCTGAATGCGATGCGCTCATGGCTGGCGCCGGGCGGATTGCTGCTGCTGGCCGAGTCGCGTCGCGGCCGTTTCTCCGACATCGTATTCGGTGCGCAGGCTTCGTCGACGGAAGCCGACGCGCCCGTGGCGCTGGCGCCGGCGGATCTCGATGCAGCGCTCGAACGCGCAGGCTATGTCGATGTCGTGCGGCAGGTCGAGCAGTCGCTCGATCTGGATGGCACGCCGACGTTCGTCATCGCGCGCAACCCCGCGAGCGCCGTCGTTGCACAACGCGGCGACGATCCGAGCGATCTCGATACGCTTGCGCGCAGCGAACAATGGCTCGTGATGCACGCACCGGACGCCGCCGGCAGTTTCGGCGGACGGCTGGCCGATGCGCTGGCGCGCGCGGGCTATCCGGCCGATATCGTCGACGTCACACATGCGGCCGATGCGATTGCATCGTTGCCGGCCGGGCAGCCGACGCATGTCGTGTTCTGCGCGCCGGAAACGCCGCTCGCCGAATCGGCGACGGGGGATGGCCTGATGGCCGCGCAGCGTAACGGCGTGATCGCCCTGGCGGCACTCGTTCGCGCGCTCGGTGCGCAGGCGAACGCGGCCACGCGGCTGACCGTCGTCACGCGTGGCGGCGCGCCATTCGCCGGGACCGCGAATGCGCATCCGGAACAGGCGACGCTGTGGGGCCTCGGTCGCGTGCTGGCGAACGAGCATCCCGAACTCGCGTGCCGCCTGATCGACGTCGATCGAGCGGTGGACCGGATCCCCGACGCGCTGATTCGCGAACTGACCGGCGCAGCGGTCGAGGAAGAAGTCGTCCTGGGTGCGCACGGCCGGCAGGTGCCGCGCATGCTGACCGCCGCGCAGGCTGCGGCCCGCAACGATGGCGCGATTGCGCGTGCGGCCGTGCTCGCGTTCGATGCGCCGGGCTCGTTGCGCAATCTCGAATGGTTTGCGTTGCCGGAAAGCCCGCTGGGTGACGACGAGGTGGAGATCGAGCCCGTTGCAACCGGCCTCAATTTCCGCGACGTGATGTATGCGATGGGGCTCTTGTCCGATGAAGCGGTCGAGACCGGCTTCGCGGGCGCGACGATCGGCATGGAGCTGTCCGGCCGAGTCGTCCGGGTGGGCAACGCCGTGACGGAATTCGCGCCGGGCGATGCGATGCTCGGCTTCGCGCCGGCTTCGTTCGCGACGCGCGTCAGGACACGCGCGCAAGCGATCGCGCTGAAACCCGAGCGGCTGTCGTTCGAGGAAGCGGCGACCGTGCCGACCACGTTCTTCACCGCGTATTACGCACTCGTCGAACTCGCGCGTCTGCGTCGCGGCGAGCGCGTGCTCGTGCACGGCGGCGCGGGCGGTGTCGGGATTGCCGCGATCCAGCTCGCGCGCCACTTCGGCGCGGAAGTGTTCGCGACGGCCGGCAGCGACGAGAAGCGCGAGTTCGTGCGCCTGCTCGGCGCGGACCACGTGCTCGATTCGCGCAGCCTCGCGTTCGCGGACGAGATTCGCGCGCTGACGGGCGGCCAGGGCATCGACATCGTGCTGAATTCGCTCGCCGGCGAAGCGATGGTGCGCAGCATCGATACGCTGCGGCCGTTCGGTCGTTTCCTCGAGCTCGGCAAGCGCGACTTCTACGAAAACAGCCATATCGGGCTGCGGCCGTTCCGCAACAACATCAGCTATTTCGGTATCGATGCCGACCAGTTGATGGGCGCACTGCCGGAGCTGACCGCGCGCCTGTTCGGCGAAGTGATGGCGCTGTTCGAGGCCGGCGTGCTGCATCCGCTGCCGTATCGCGCGTTTCCGGCCGAACGGGCGGAAGATGCGTTCCGCTACATGCAGCAGGCGCGCCAGATCGGCAAGGTGCTCGTGACCTATCCGTCCGGCACGCCGGCCCCGACGCGCGGCGTGACGCGCGCGGGTTCGCTCGCGCTCGATCCGCATGGCACGTACCTGGTGGTCGGCGGCACGGGCGGGCTCGGTTTCGCGAGCGCGCGCTGGATGGTCGAGCGCGGCGCACGCCGGCTGACGCTGGCGAGCCGTTCCGGCGCACTCGCTGCTGCCGCACGCGAGGAAGTCGAGCGCTGGAACAAGACGCTCGGCGTCACGGTCGATGTCGTGTCGTGCGATGTGACCGACGCAGCGGCGGTCGATGCGATGATCGGCGCGATCGTCCGGCGCGGCAGCCCGCTCAAGGGCGTGCTGCATTCCGCGATGTCGATCGACGACGGCCTCGTGCGCAATCTCGACGATGCGCGCATGGCCGCGGTGCTCGCACCGAAGGTGGCAGGCGCGTGGAACCTGCATCGCGCGACGCGCGCGTTGCCGCTCGACCTGTTCGTGGTCTATTCGTCGGCGACGACCTATCTCGGCAATCCGGGGCAGTCGAACTACGTCGCGGCCAACAGTTTCCTCGAGGCGCTCGTCGAACATCGTCGCGCGGCGGAATTGCCGGGCACCTTCATGGCCTGGGGGCCGCTCGAGGACGTCGGCTTCCTCGCGCGCCACGCGGATACGCGTGAGGCTTTGCAGTCGCGGATCGGCGGTGCGTCGATCACGTCCGACGAGGCGATGGTCGCGCTCGAGCGCGCACTGGTCGCGGGTGCGGCCGGCGAAGCCGTGGTCCGGCTCGACTGGCACGCCGTGGCGCGCGGGATGCCGGCCGCGAAGGCGCGCCGGTATTCGCTGCTGCAATCGCATGCGAAGGGCGGCGATGCGCGTGACGGCGGCACGCAGCTACGCGAAGAAGTGCTGGCGTTGCCGCGCGACGAAGCGATTGCGCTGGTTGCCCGGACGCTGCAGGGGCAGATCGCGCGAATCCTGCACATGACGCCGGATCGCATCGCACTCGACAAGTCGGTGCTCGACATGGGCATGGATTCGCTGATGGGGATGGAACTCGGCCTCGCGGTCGAGGAAGCGTTCGAGGTCAAGCTGTCGGTGATGGCGATTGCCGAGGGCGCGTCGGTGACGACGCTGGCCGGACGCATCGTCGATTCGATCGGCGCGTCGACCGATGCGGACGCCGGTTCCGCGACGGATGCCGCGCAGGAGGCCGTCGCGGCGCTCGCCGCGAAGCACGCGATCGACGGCGAAGCACGCGCGATGCTCGATACGCGGCAGGCGCCTGCGGCGGGCCAGGCGTCGCCGACGCTGGAGGTCGCGCGATGAGCGCGCCGTCCGGCTGGGCAACGAGTCAAGGCACGCTGGCACGGCCGCTGGCGATCGACGGTCACGGGCTGCACACGGGGCGCAGGGTGGGCGTGCGGATCCTGCCCGCGCGTCCGGAAGAGGGCGTGACGGGCATCGCGTTCCGTCGCGTCGCGCAGGGGCGCACGCTGGCGACGCTGCCGGTCGATCCCGCGCTGCGCCGCGCACAGCCGCTGTGCACGATGCTGCGCAACGCCGACGGCGTCGGCGTTCGCACGATCGAGCACCTGCTCGCGTCGTTGCTCGCATGCGAGATCGATCATGCGATCGTCGAGATCGATGCCGAGGAAGTACCGATTCTCGATGGCAGCGCCGCACCGTGGGTGGATGCCATCCGCGCGTGTGGCCGCGTAGCGCTCGATGCGCCGAAACGCTTCATCCGCGTGCTGCGGCCCGTCGTCGTCACGGACGGTGAGGGCGACCAGCGGCGCGAAATGCGGATCGAACCGGCGCCGCGTTACGAACTGAGCGTGCGCAACGACCTGCGCGGCTTCGGCGACATGCACTGGGACGGTGCGCTGACGCCGGCCGCATTTGCGACCGAAATCGCGCCATCGCGCTCGTATGGACGCGTGAAATGGGCGGTACCCGCGATCGTCGCCGGTTACCTGCGCGGGGTGCCGATCCTGCGCGGCGCGCGGCCGTCGTGCACGGCGTCCATCGTCGGCAATCGCGTGCTGGGCGGGATGCGGCTGCCGGAGGAGTTCGTCCGGCATCGCGTGCTCGACCTGGTCGGCGATCTCGCGCTGGCCGGCGCGCCGCTGCTGGCGCGCGTGAGCGCGCTGCGGCCGAGCCACGAGATGAATTTCCGGCTGGTGGACGCGCTGCTGGCCGAACCCGATGCGTGGCAGTGGGCTGAGTTTCCCGACGCGTGACACCACGCTTTTTCATGGCTCCCGGCGTAACATAGCGTCTTTTCGAGATACAGCGAAGGAAGCAATGGCACTGGGAGAGCATCTTCGCCAGCAACTGGCGGCGAAAGCGCTGAAACGGCAACTGGAGCGCGCAACGGATGCAGCCGCGGCACCCGGCGTGCCCGGCACGCTGGCCGCACAGACCGCATCGGCGCGCAGCCGCTTCGAATCGATGCCGCAGTATCAGCAGGTCCGGATCATGCGCGAGATGGGCGAGAAGCTGCGCGTCGACTCGCCGTTTTTCCGCGTGCACGACGGCGTGGCCGGTGCGACGACGCAGATCGGCGGCCGCGAGTACCTGAACTTCGCAAACTACAACTACCTCGGCCTGGCCGGCGATCCGGCCGTGTCGTCGCGCGCGAAAGCCGCGATCGACCGCTACGGCACGTCGGCGTCCGCGAGCCGGATGGTCGCGGGCGAGCGCCCGGTGCAGCGCGACCTCGAGCGCGCGCTGGCCGCATTCTACGAGACCGACGATTGCGTGGCGTTCGTGAGCGGCCATGCGACGAACGTGACCGTGATCGGCGCGTTGTTCGGCCCCGGCGACTTGGTCGTCCACGATTCGCTCGCGCACAACAGCATCGTGCAGGGCGCGCAGTTGAGCGGCGCGAAGCGGCTGAGCTTCGCGCACAACGACTGGCAGGCGCTCGACGAACTGCTGTCGCGCGTGCGCCGCGAATACCGGCACGTGCTGATCGCGATCGAAGGGCTGTACAGCATGGACGGCGATTTCCCCGACCTGCAGCGCTTCGTCGACGTGAAGACGCGGCACGGTGCATTCCTGCTGGTCGACGAGGCGCATTCGCTCGGCGTGCTTGGCGCGACCGGCAAGGGCATCCGCGAGCATTGCGGCGTTGCTCCCGACCAGGTCGACATGTGGATGGGCACGATGAGCAAGACGCTGGCCGGCTGTGGCGGTTTCATCGCCGGCTGCCAGCCGCTGGTCGACATGCTGCGCCATCTGGCGCCGGGCTTCCTGTACAGCGTCGGGCTCGCGCCGACGCTCGCCGAAGCGTCGCTGGCCGCGCTCGAGCGCCTGCAGGCCGAGCCGGAGCGCGTCGCGCGACTGCAGGCGCGGGGGCGGCAGTTCCTGACCGAGGCGCGCGCCGCCGGGCTGAATACGGGCACGAGCGCCGGGTTCGCGGTCGTGCCGGTGATCACGGGGAGCTCGCTGAAGGCCGCGCAATGGGCCAATGCGATGTTCGACGAAGGGATCAACGTGCAGCCGATCTTCTATCCGGCCGTCGAGGAAAAGGCGGCGCGCCTGCGCTTCTTCATCTGCTCGACGCACGAGCCGGAGCAGATCAGCCGGACGGTCGCCGTGTTGTCGCGTCTCGCGGGGCGCAGCGCATGACGCCGGCCGGCGCGTTCGCGCAAGCGGTTCCGCGCGCCGGCGAGCGCGTGCGGTTTCGTGCAGCCGATGCGGGCGACGCGGCAGCGTGCGCGCCGCTTGTGTTTGCGTCCGGCGTGGCCGAATTCGGGTTCTTTCTCGGCGAAAGCGACGCACGCTGCATTGCCTTCCTGCAACAGGCGTTCCGGTCGCGTCATGGGCGCTTCTCGTGGCGCCGGCATCGTGTCGCGGTCGCCGACGACGGCGCCGTGCTCGCCGTGATGGCGATTCACGACGGGCAGCAGACGATGTTCGACGACGTGCATGTCGTGTGGGCACTGGCGCGCTTCTTCGGCGTGCGCCGCACGATTGGCCAGTTGTTGCGCGGGCTGATTCTCGAAACGGAAATTCCGGCGCCGAAGCGCTCGCAGATCCTCGTCGCGCATTGCGCAACCGACGAACGGCAGCGCGGCACGGGGATCTTCAGCGCGTTGTTTCGCGACGCGCTGGACACCGGTGCATTGCCGGTCGACGCTAGTCGCGATGTCGTGCTCGACGTGCTGACCCGCAACGTGCGGGCCCGCGTGCTGTACGAACGGCTCGGGTTCGCCGCGCTGCCACGGCCGCGCGCCCGTTCGCGCCGGCTGCCGGCCGAACTCGATTCGATCCGCATGCGGTTGTCGCGCCGCGCCTGACGGTGCGAATGACCGCCCGTTGCGCTACTTGTGCCGCGGGCTGAACGGCCGCTGCTGCACATCGGCGCCCTGCGCGACGATCGCCATGCTTTCCGGCACTTCCTCCCACGCACCCCGCAAGTCGACGAGCGGCTCGGACACGACCATGAACGCGTCGTCGCCGGCTTCGGCGATGCGCGGGTTGTGCGGATACAGCTCGTGGAGGTGCTTGAACGAGGTGCTGTGGAACAGCGAGCGTGACTGCCGTTCGCTCGAGTAGCGCACCGCGATGATCCGTTCGCCGTCGGTCGCGCAGATCGTCATGTTGAGCGGGTCGGCCACGCGATGCCGCGCAGCGGTTTCCTCGACCACGCCGACCATCCGCTCGAGCGCCGGCAGTGGTGTTTGCTCGAGGCCGTAGGTCAGCGCGAGGCGGAACATCAGTTCGGAGTCGGTCGAGCCCTCCAGCGTCGGGAACAGCGCGGGATCGACCTTCATCGTCAGGTCACGGCGCAGCTTGTGGAAGTCGCGGATCAGCCCGTTGTGCGCGAACAGCCAGCGGCCGTGGCGAAACGGGTGGCAGTTGGTTTCCTGCACGGGGGTGTCGGTGGCCGCGCGGATGTGCGCGATGAACATCCGCGAGCGGATCGCGCGCGCGGCTTCGCGCAGGTTGCGGTCGTTCCACGCGGGATGCACGGAGCGGTAGCGGAACGGGAGTTCTTCGGGGCGCCCGTACCAGCCGATGCCGAAGCCGTCGCCGTTGGTGGTCGTCGCTCCCAGCTCCGAATGCAGGCTCTGGTCGATCAGCGAATGCTTCGCGCGGAACAGTACGGTTTCGAGATGAATCGGATTACCCGTATAGGCGAGCCAGCGGCACATGGAGCGCTCCTTCACGATGGATCGTTCGCAGCATGGTAGCCGACTTCGTGGCGCATCCGCGCCTGGGCGCACGCGGCCTGTCATTCGGGCAGGTACGCTGGCCAATCTTCATACATCGGTTGCCTGCCCGGATGCGCGATGCGCGACCGGGCGGCCATGCAGCCAATGCGGCCGGACGCCGCCACCTGACGGCAGCGCCGCAGCCGTCAAGTTCACTCGCCGAGCGCGTCCATCACGCGCGCCGAATAGACGAGCGCCGCACCCGCGTTCAGCGCGATTGCCACGCCGAGCGCTTCCGCCACTTCTTCCTTGGTCGCGCCATGCTTCGCCGCTTCCGCGGTGTGCACGGCGATACAGCCGTCGCAGCGCGTCGTGACGGCGACCGCCAGCGCGATCAGTTCGCGCGTCTTCGCGTCGAGGTGGCCCGTCTTGGCGCCGGCGCCTGACAGCGCCTTGTAGCCGGCCAGCGTATCGGGCGACAGCTTGGCGATCTCGCCGATGCGCGTCGAGAGTTCCTTCCGGTATTCGTTCCAGTTCAGCATGATGCGTCCTTTCGAGTAGGGGTGAGGAGGGCGGCGGGCGCCGCGATCTCGGGCGATGCAGGGCTATTCTGATCGTTCGCGCTGAGGGTTTCGATACGCTAGAGTGTCAATTTTTAGCGCGATCGTCTCATGGATGCATTGAGTCAACTCCTGTCGCTGGGCCGCAGCCATGTCGAACTCGACGTGCGCTGCCTGCTCGACGGGCCGTTCGCGATGCCGCACGACCCGCTGCCGTCCGGCGAGGCGGCGTTTCACCTGGTGCTGGCCGGAACCTGCCGACTGCGTACCGCGGACGGGCGTACGCTGCAGCTCGCCGAAGGCGATTTCGTGCTGCTGCCCGCGGGTGGCGCGCACGATCTGCTCGACGCAGGGGGCGGCCGGTCGCGGCCGGTTGCGGCA
>NZ_JAAGPB010000282.1:0-11295 GCF_017104585.1 Burkholderia sp. Ac-20392 | reverse complement strand
CCGCTCGCCGAGCTCGCGACGATCGACGTCGCGCCGGGCCCGAACCAGATCAGCCGCGAGGACGGCAAGCGGCGGGTGGTCGTCAGCGCGAACGTGCGCGGCCGCGACGTCGGCTCGTTCGTCGCCGATGCGCGCGAGCGGTTGCAGCAGGACGTGCGCGTGCCGGCTGGCTACTGGGTGTCATGGGGCGGGCAGTTCGAGCAGTTGCAAAGCGCGAGCGAGCGCCTGAAGCTCGTCGTGCCGCTCGCGCTGTTCATGGTGTTCGTACTGCTGTTCGTGATGTTCAACAACGTGAAGGACGGGCTGCTCGTGTTCACCGGCATTCCGTTCGCGCTGAGCGGCGGGGTCGTGTCGCTGTGGCTGCGCGGGATTCCGCTGTCGATCACGGCGGCGGTCGGCTTCATCGCGCTGTCCGGCGTGGCCGTGCTCAACGGGCTCGTGATGATCTCGTTCATCCGCAACCTGCGCGATGAAGGGATGCCGCTCGAGGCCGCCGTGCGCGAAGGCGCGCTCACGCGGCTGCGGCCGGTGCTGATGACCGCGCTCGTCGCGTCGCTCGGCTTCCTGCCGATGGCGTTCGCGACCGGCACCGGCGCCGAGGTGCAGCGCCCGCTCGCGACGGTCGTGATCGGCGGTATCCTGTCGTCCACGGCGCTGACGCTGCTGGTGCTGCCCGTGCTGTACCGTGGCAGCCATGCGGTGTCGTGGCGCGCGGCGTTGCGCGGCGGCTTCGGCTCGGGCGTGCTGCGCCGGCTGGGTTTCTTCAAGGGTAATGCGTGATGCGAATTCTGATTGTCGAAGATGAACCGAAGACGGGCGCGTACCTGCGCAAGGGGCTCACCGAGGCCGGCTATGTCGTCGACTGGGTCGAGGACGGCATCACGGGCCAGCACCAGGCCGAGACCGAGGAGTACGACCTGCTCGTGCTCGACGTGATGCTGCCCGGCCAGGACGGCTGGACGCTGCTGCAGAACCTGCGGCGCAGCAAGTCGACGCCCGTGCTGTTCCTCACCGCGCGCGACGATGTCGGCGATCGCGTGAAGGGGCTCGAGCTCGGCGCCGACGACTACCTCGCGAAGCCGTTCGATTTCGTCGAGCTGACCGCGCGCATCAAGTCGATTCTGCGACGCGGCCAGCCGCGCGATTCGAACACGCTGCGCGTGGCCGACCTCGAACTCGACCTGACGCGCCGCAAGGCCACGCGGCAGGGCGACACGATCCTGCTGACCGCGAAGGAATTCGCGCTGCTGTGGTTGCTGATGCGCCGCGAGGGCGAGATCCTGCCGCGCGCGACGATCGCGTCGCAAGTGTGGGACATGAATTTCAACAGCGACACGAACGTCGTCGATTCGGCAATCCGGCGGCTGCGCTCGAAGATCGACGACGCGTACGACCCGAAGCTGATCCACACCGTGCGCGGCATGGGCTACGTGCTCGAGGCGCGCGGCGGCAGCGCGACATGATCGCGCGCCTGCTGCCGCGCACGCTGCGCGGACGCCTGACCGCGCTGATCATCCTGTCGACGTCCGTGATCCTCGCGTCGAGCGGCGTCGCGCTCTACGAGGCGCTGAGCAATCGCGTCGAAACGACGGCGGCCGAGCAGATGTCCGGCATTTCCGCCGCGTTGGGCGCGCACCTGGCCGAAGCGCGCTCGACGGCCGACGTCGCGCGCAACACCGACATCTGGATCGACCAGTTGCACGGCCATCCGAACATGGATCTGGCGATCTTCGACGCCTCGGGTACGCGCCTCGTCGGCACACCCGGCTTCCGCCTGGTTGCGCCGCTGATGTCGCTGGATGCAGGGCGCGTGCCGGTCGGTGTCGCACCGCCCGGCGCGCGGCAGCAGTATCTGGTGACGAATGTGCCGCTGGCCGGCTCGGGCGCAGGCGCGCCCGTGGTGCGCGTCGTGGTGCAGTACGACCGCAGCGCCGACGTGCTGCTGCTGCGCACGCACGCTTATACGATCGTCGTGATCGAGGTGTTCGGCGTGGTGCTCGCGGCCGCGATCGCATATGGCATCGCGGCGCTCGGGCTGAGCCCGCTGCGGCGGTTCGCGGCGCGTGCCGAGCAGATGTCGACGAGCCGGCTCGCCCATCCGCTGCCGGCGCTCGATACGGCCGGCGAGTTGAAGGAACTCGAGCATGCGTTCAACGGCATGCTGGAGCGGCTGAACGAATCGTTCACGCGGCTGAGCCAGTTCTCGTCGAATCTCGCGCACGACATGCGCACGCCGCTCACGAACCTGCAGGCGGCCGCGCAGGTCGTGCTGTCGCAGCCGCGCAGCGCGGAGGAATACCGGAACGTGATCGAGTCGAGCATCGACGAATACCAGCGGCTGTCGCGGATGATCGAGGACATGCTGTTTCTCGCGCGTTCGGAGCAGGCCGGCACGTCAATCAGCGTGCGGCGCCTGGATGCGTCGGAAGAGGCGGGGCGCGTCGCCGGCTACTACGAGCCGCTGGCGGAGGATGCCGGCGTGACGGTGAAGGTCGACGGCCATGCGTGGGTCGATGCGGATCTGACGCTGTATCAGCGCGCGTTGAGCAACCTGCTGTCGAATGCGCTGGCCTACGCGCCGCGCGGCAGCGTCGTGACGATCAATTGCGTGGAGCAGGGCGGAGGAACGACGATCGCCGTGTCGGATACGGGGCCCGGCATCGAGGCCCAGCACGTCGGGCGGATCTTCGAGCGCTTCTATCGTGTCGATCCGTCTCGGCACAATTCGGCGCAGGGGACGGGGTTGGGTCTCGCGATCGTCCGGTCGATCATGGACAATCACGGCGGCGAATGCGGGGTCGACAGCGACCCCGGCCGGCGCACGACGTTCTGGCTGCGCTTTCCGCGACGGCCGGCCGAGCTGAATCGGCCGGCGGCCATCCATACCTGACACCGCCGGCGGGCACGCCCGCGCGTTCGCCAAAAGGCGGCTGCGCGCGGCGTGCTGCCCGCGGTCGAGTGGCCGAGCGTCATTTCTGCGCGGTCAGGTTGTCGTGGTTGTCGGTCTGCGGCTTCTTCTCGCCGCCATGCACCGAAATCCCGTGAAGCTCCTTGTTGCGTGCGACGAGCTCGCCGGTCGGCGGATATTGCGTCTTGCTCACCGGCACGACGCCGTCGTGCTGCGCCTGCTTCAGTTCATTGACGACCTGCGTGCGGGTCTTGCCCTGCGTTTGCGTCTGTGCGAATGCGGCCTGCGTGGCCATGCCGAGCGACAGCGTGGCGGTGACGAACAGTGCTGCGAGTTTTGCCGTTTTCATCGAGTGCTCTCCTTGATCAGGGCCGCCGGGTGGCGAACCATGGACCCAGTATGCGAAAGCAGCCGTGCGTGATCGTGATCGCGAGATGAAAAATGCGTCAGATTGCGTGAGGAGGAGCGGCGCCGTTCGAACGCGATCGACATGACGCAATCGTCATGTTCACGTCATGAGCGCGATGAGCCGGAAGCGGAACATGAAGTCTGCCGATGGCCGATGTGGCCGGCGGCATTCATGCCGTTCGCGATAGCTGTATGGAAAGCGTCCGGCCTCGCTAAGACTTCCCTTCCGGACCGAAAAGTGCATCGTCCCGCCATTCGCCTAGCCTTGATCGCAGTCCTGATCGTCCCGTTGTTCTCGGGCTGCGCATCGACACGTTCCGGCACCGCGCCCACTGCGCAGGCCAAGCCCGCCGCTGCGAAGAAGCCAGTGCCGGCCGATCTCATGCCCGGCGAGCAGATCGACTACGCCGGGCATCGCTGCGGCAATCCGAACCTGTATGTGAAAACGCATACGTGCCTGTTCCCGCAGCGCATTTCGACGCCCTGATCATCGGGGCCGCGACCAAAAAAAGGCCCGGCACTCGACGTGTCCGGGCCTAACGCGTGACGTGCCGTGCGGCAACGACCCGCTTGCGTGGTCTGGAACGGGCGCTGCCCGTCACGTTTCCGATCGTAGCGATACGACGCTTCGCGAACCTGATCGGAACATGAAATTTTCGTCACGCGGCGCGCAGTTGGCCGCCGCGATCAGAACCGGTGGCGCAACCCGAGATTGACGATCCCCTGCGTGCGCGTTCCGCCGTAGCCATACGAGCCGATCGACGCCTGCGCCGTTTGCGTGCCGCCGTCGAGCGTGCGCTGTTCGCCGTTCGCGCGTTGCCACGCACCGACCGCGTAGAGATCGGTACGCTTCGACAGCACGTAATCGGCGCCGGCGGACACCTGATGGTAGGTCGCGCTCGTATCGCCACGGGCACGCGTATAGCTGTAGCCGACGCCGACGAGCAGGCTGGGCGTCGCCTGGTAATTGAGGAAGCCGCGCGCGGTGTCGTACTTCTGCGTGCTGCGAAACGCGGACATCGCATCGGCCTTGTACAGCGCGTTGCTGTAGTCGATGCCGACCGCGAACGGCGCGAAGTTGTAGCGCACCGCGCCGCGCGCGATGCCGATCGATTTCGCGGAGATGTAGCCGCCATTGACCAGCGATCCGTCGAACGTGCCGTCGGAGGTGCCATTCCAGCCGGTCCGGATGCCGTTGGCGAGCGAGGAGCGATTGGCCGCGTAGTAATAGCCGCCCGCCACGTCGACCGGGCCGTTGCTGTACGACAGGCCGGCCGACCAGGTTTGCCCGGCGCCGCTCTTGCCGGCAACACCGCCGAGCGCAACCATGCCGACGAACTGGAGTCCGTTGATCACCGGCGACGTGTATTTCACCGCGTTGTCGGTGCGCGACGACGTGTCGTAGTTGTCGACGTCGCCGGGTGTTGCGTAGACGCTGCCGAAGTAGAAGTCGCCGGTGACCGGCCACGCGACATCCGCGAGCGCGTCGTACTGGCGGCCGAGCGTCAGCGTGCCCCAGCGCGCGCTTTCGAGCCCGACGAATGCCTGCCGGCCGAACATCCGGTTGCCTTGCCCGAGCGCGCCGGTGTTCGGATTGAAGCCGTTTTCCAGCGTGAAGATCGCTTTCAGCCCGCCGCCCAGATCTTCCGCGCCCTTCACGCCGAAGCGGTTGCCGAGCAGGTTGCCGTTGCCGAGGCCGACGAGATTCTTGCCGTCCGCGTTGGCGTTCCATACGTACGTCAGCGACGTATCGAACAGGCCGTATAGCGTGACTTCCGACGCGTGTGCCGCGTGAGCGGTTGCGAGTAGCGCACCCGACATCATGGCGAGCCGAACGGGAGTTTTCATGGAGTGCCCCTGAAGTTCAAGATGATCGTTTCGTGCATCGGTCGATTCCGCGCCGCGCGTGGTATCGGCGGGCGCGGAATATCGCAATGGCGCTGCCGATTCTGGAAAGCGTTCGGATCGTGAAGGTGAGGGACAAATGAGAAAAATGTCATCGACGCGTCATGGGCGCAGAAACTGACGACGATTTTTCATTCGCAGTGCGATGCAGCGCCTGTCGAAGCGGTGACGAAACCGTCATGCTGCGATCACGATTCCGCACCGCTGCCGGCTCAAAGTGAATGCTCCTGTCACGGCTTTTCAAGCAAGGAGCGAACAACATGAACCTTCCGCGACCGATGATCGTCATCGCCGCTGCCGCGCTGTCGATGGCGGCCTTTTCGCAGGCCGTGGCCGCGCAGCAGAAGACCCGGCAGGAAGTCCGTCAGGAACTGGTGCGTGCGCGCCACGACGGCGTGATTCCGAGCCCGAATCACGACTACCCGGCGAGCCCGGCCACCGTCGCGCGCAACCAGGAAATCCATCGCGCGTCGGTGCATCGCGGCGAGACGGCGCCGCTGGTCGATGCGCACGACAACCGTTTGGCGGTTCGTTGATCGGTCATTCGCGGCCGCCCGGCGTGGTGCCCGCGGCCGCATCCCACATGAAGAGGAGAGTGTCATGCGCAATTTCGCGAAAGGAATCGTGCTCGCGGCGTGTCTGATGTCGACGGCCGCGATGGCGGCCGGCTGGCCGGAGCGTGCGCTGTCGCACGCGTCGGCGCATGATGTCGGCCGGCGCGCGAACGAGCGGATGCGCTGCGAGTTCGCGGCCGTGCCGGCCGGCGCGTGGAGCGCGACGTTCACGCGCGGGCAGTGCGAGGTCGACAACGGTCGGCTGACGTTCGTGCCGGCCGATGCCGGCGACGGATCGAATGGCGCGGCGAAGCGGATCCTGCTCGGCGAGGTCCGCACCGCGTCGCATCAGTCGCGCAAGCTGAAGGAGCAACTGCAACTGACGACACGCGACGAAGTGATCGCGCTGAACGTGCTGACCGACGACGGCAGCCGCAAGTCGCGCGAACATGCGATCGACCTGTGGGCCGCGCTGCGCAACGAGGGCGTGACGCCCGTCAACGGCACCCGCATCGTCGACACGTATCCGACCGGCGCGACGACGTGGTAGCCGGCGCGCCGCCGTGGCCGGCTTATCCGGCCTTCACCGATCCTTCGATCAGGAAGAACACGATGAAGCCGATGAAGAACGCGGCCGTCGCGAACGGCGTTTCAGGTACCTCGTGCGCTTCGACCAGCAGTTCTTCGGTGACGAGGTACAGCAGCGCAACGGTGCCCAGCCCGAGCAGCGCCGCGTAGATATTGGGCGGAAGTCCGGCGAACGCCGCGTTGCCGGCCACGGCCGCGACGCTCAGCAGCGCCGCGAGCCCGACCGGTACGACGATCGACAGCAGGCGGCCAATGCCGGCGGCCGCGAGCGCCGCGCTGACCGACAGCGCGAGGAACAGCACCTCGAGCGTCAGCGCGACGGTCAGGATGATGCCGCTTTCGTCGCTCGCGGAGAACGCGATGCCAAGCACGAGGCCGTCGATGACGAGATCGATCGCGGTGACGATGATGAGGCTCACGGGCAGCCGCGCTTCCTCGAAGCGCGTCTCGATTGCACCCGACAATGCACGGGTCGCAAGCATCAGCGCGATGCCGAGCACGAAGCCGACGACGACCGGAAACAGCGCATGCGCACGGTCCTGCGGCAGCAGTTCGAGCGCGGCGGCCGCGAACACGATGCCGCCGGTGAAATGCTGGATGACGCTCGACGTTTTCGGGCCGGGTGCGCGCCAGGCGGCCGCAACGGCGCCGAAACAGGCCGCCAGCAAGGGCGGTAACGTGAGCAGCGCAAGCTTCGCGGTCGGTGTCATGAGGACTCTCGGACGGTTGGCGTACCGCAGCGGGCTCGGCGTCTGGCTGCCCGGCTACATGGTACGGGGGTTCGTACGCGCCGGGCGTTTCCCCGGCATCAACCGGGGATTGAACACCTTGAAGCCGCTTCAAGGTCAACACATTCGAGGCAGGGCGCACCGGCAGGCCGGCGCGCCCGTTTCCGTCAAAGCGGCGCGAGCGCCTGGTCGAGATCGGCGAGCAGGTCGTCGATATGCTCGATGCCGATCGACAGCCGCACCGTTTCTTCCTTCACGCCGGCCTTCGCGAGTTCGGCCGGCGACAGTTGCCGGTGCGTCGTCGATGCCGGGTGCGTCGCGAGCGATTTCGTGTCGCCGATGTTGACGAGCCGCGTGAACAGCTTCAGCGCGTCCTGGAACTTCGCGCCGCCGTCACGTCCGCCCTTCACGCCGAAGGTGAGGATGCCCGGCGCGCGGCCCGACAGGTAGCGCGCGACGAGCGCATGGTCGGGGTGATCGGGCAGGCCCGCGTAGTTCACCCATTCGACGTTTTCGTGACGCGCGAGATGCTGCGCGATCTTCAGCGCGTTGTCGCTGATCCGCTCGACGCGCAGCGCCAGCGTTTCGATCCCCTGCAGGATCTGGAAGGCATTGAACGGCGAGATGGCCGCGCCCATGTTGCGCAGCGGCACGACGCGCGCGCGGCCGATATAGGCGGCCGGCCCGAACGCTTCCGTGTAGACGACGCCGTGATAGCTGACGTCGGGTTCGTTCAGCCGCTTGAAGCGGTCCGCATGCTCGGCCCACGGGAACTTGCCCGAATCGACGATCGCGCCGCCGAGGCTCGTGCCGTGCCCGCCGAGATACTTCGTCAGCGAGTGCACGACGATGTCCGCGCCGTGTTCGAACGGGCGCAGCAGGTACGGCGACGGCACCGTGTTGTCGACGATCAGCGGGATGCCGTGGCGATGCGCGACTTCCGCGAGCGCGGCGATGTCGGTGACGTTGCCGAGCGGGTTGCCGACCGATTCCGCGAAGATCGCCTTCGTGCGTGCGTCGATCAGCGGCTCGAACGAGGCGGGGTCGCGCGGATCGGCGAAGCGCGTCGTGATCCCGTATTGCGGCAGCGTATGCGCGAACAGGTTGTAGGTGCCGCCGTACAGCGAACTCGCGGACACGATGTTGTCGCCGGCTTCGGCGATCGTCTGGATCGCGTACGTGACGGCCGATTGCCCCGATGCAAGCGCCAGTGCGCCGATGCCGCCCTCGAGCGCGGCGATCCGCTGCTCGAGCACGTCCGTCGTCGGGTTCATGATCCGCGTGTAGATGTTGCCCTGGACCTTCAGGTCGAACAGGTCGGCGCCGTGCTGCGTGTCGTCGAATGCGTACGCAACGGTCTGGTAGATCGGTACGGCGACCGCGCGCGTGGTCGGGTCGGGACGATATCCGCCGTGCACGGCGATGGTTTCGAGGCGCCAGTTCGATACGGCCTGATCGGTCATGGGTGCTCCGTCTCTTGTTGTGGTGGTCGAGCGATTATAGGAGCACGCGCGCAACCGCTCTTAGAACGAATGGTTTGTTGCTTATGGCGATGCGGCGCATAAAATGCCTGTTCCGCAAACAAGGGGTGCACGATGAATCAGGATCATTGGAACCAGGTGGATGCGTATTTCTCCGCGACGCTCGTGCCGTCCGACGACGCGCTCGACGCCGCGCTCGCGGCGAGCGACGCGGCCGGGCTGCCCGCGATCAACGTCGCGCCGAACCAGGGCAAGCTGCTGCAACTGCTCGCGACGATCCGCGGCGCACGCCGGATCCTCGAGGTTGGCACGCTCGGCGGCTACAGCACGATCTGGCTCGCGCGCGCGTTGCCGCCGGGCGGCACGCTCGTGACGCTCGAACTGAACCCCGCGCATGCGAAGGTCGCGACGCAGAACATCGCGCGCGCCGGGTTCGCGGAAGTCGTGACGGTGGTGGTAGGCAGCGCGAAGGACAGCCTCGCGCGGCTGATCGACGCGGGTGAAGCGCCGTTCGACTTCATCTTCATCGATGCCGACAAGGACAACAACCCGGTCTATCTCGACGCGGCGCTGAAGCTGTCGCGGCCCGGCACGGTGATCGTCGTCGACAACGTCGTGCGCGGCGGGCGCGTGGCCGATCCGGACAATCGCGAGCCCGACGTGGTTGGCGTGCGCGACGGGTTCGCGCGTCTCGTGGCCGCCCCGAACCTCACGACCACGGCCGTGCAGACGGTCGGGCAGAAGGGCTGGGACGGCTTCTCGATCTCGATCGTCGGCGCGTGACGTGATGGCGGTACGCGCGTGCGGTCGCCCCGCACGCTAGTTCTTGTCGGGATTTTTCTCTTCGCACTGGTCGGGATCGTCGCGCAGCACGATGCGGCGGATGCGGCCGTTGTCGTAGAACGGCATCTCGGGGCAGAACTTCATGCCGGCGCGGGTTTGCGTGCGTTTCCACGCGACCTTTTCGGTGCGTACCAGCATCGGCGCGTGGCCGGGTGAGCCCGGCTTCCAGATATCGATATAGGCGCGTGTCGTCGACGGCGAATCGCTCGTTTCGCAATCTTTCGGGTCGCCAAGCGTCGAACGCAGCCCGGTATCGGTCTGCTCGATGCGCTGCGGAAACTCGATGTAACCGTCGCCGTAGCCGGGCACGACGTAGCAATAACGACGCGTGTTCCCGTCGAGCACCGGCAGCATGTAGCTGCTGGCCGTGTCGACTTCCTTCACGTCGTTGCCCTGCCAGCGGTAGGTCGTCACGCCATGCTCGCAACAGCTCGCGCGCCAGCTCGTCCAGATGATCCGGTGCACGGGATCGAAATCCGGCGACGTGATGCCCTGCAGCCCCTGCGGCGCATCGATGAAATGCCGCGTCTTCGGATCGTAAATCCACGTCTGGTATGGAATGTTCGGGCTTGCCCCCATCCCTTGCGCAAGCATCAGGTCGGGCCATCCGTCGAAATTCACGTCGGCGAAATCGGGCGTGGGCAGGCCGCAGGTGCCTTGCGAATCCGTCTGAAGCGTCTGCACGAGGCGGCCGCGATCGTACAGGCGGATCGCGGAAACGTGCGGCGGGTCGTTGCACGAACCGCTGTCGTCGGGCAGTTTGTCCGCGACGAGGCGGATCTCGTAAGGGAACGGCCTGCCGTCCTGTTTCGGTGCGAGCGAGACGGGCAGTGTGCGCTTGCCGTCCGGCGATGCCCACGTGCCGGTCACGGCGTTGTCGAGGGAGGCGACGTGCCACGTACCCGTTACGCGATCGGCGTTGGCTTTCGCGCCGCTGTCGCGTTCCGACAGCGTGGCGCCGTGCGCGTCGAGTGTTCCCTTCAAGGCGAGCCGATAGCGTTTGTCGGACGTGCAGGGCGCGTAGCAGTACCAGCCCGATACCGTGTCGGCCACACGCGACAGCGAGACTTTGACATGCCGGTTGCCGATCGTGCCGGTCCAGTTACGCGACCAGAACGGGATTTCGACCGAATCGTCGGCGTTGGTCGCACGCGCCGGCGCCGACGCGAATGCGGTGATGGCGACCAGTGCGAACGCAAGCACGCTGCGCCAGCCGCGCGTGCGCCGCGTCGCGGTCGCGTGGCGCGACGCGGTGATGAACGGGTGATGCATGGTTCGGCCCCTCGGTTTGTTATGGGTTATCCATGCCGGCGCGTTTCAGTGCGATGCGTGCGTCAGTGGTTTCCTGCCGCATCGGCCCGCCGATACAGGCGTGGCCACTGATCGTCGAACAGGCCGTTGCAGGTGCCGTGCGTGGCGATATCGCCGAGCATGAAGCGGCGGCCGTCGAAGATCCACGATGCGGTCGAGCCGCAATCGCCGGCACTGCGCAGCCGGACCTTGCTCGACAGCGTCGCGCTGGCGGAATCGTAGCCGGCCTCGGTCAGTTCGTTCGCGAACGACGCCGAATCGAGCCCCGCGTTCGCGTTCTCGCCGAAATTCATCGCCGTCGGCGTGAGTGGCGCCGTCCGTCGCATGCGATACCACAGGTCGGTGTGGTTATACATGCTGCTGGTCTGGCACGGTATCGCGACCAGTGCTTCGTCGGCGGAGATCGCGACGGCGCGCGACGCCTTCCTGCGATCGCTCGCCGACATTTCGTCTTCTACATCGGCCGCACATTGCTTCACGTCGCCGCCGAATTTCGCGAGCACCGCGTCGACGAGCGGGCGCTGCTCGGCGGCCGACAGGCTGGCGGCCGGCGGCGGCGCCGGCACGAC
>NZ_JAAGPB010000281.1:0-11497 GCF_017104585.1 Burkholderia sp. Ac-20392 | reverse complement strand
GGCCCAGGCCGGCACGCGTCGGGCCGCCCGGCGGCAGCCGGCCCCGGGGCGCAGCGCGACGCGAGCCTACACATTCACGGAGTATCACGGTGATTCGGACAGACGCTAAAGACGGCGCGCTCGTGTTGTTTTCCGGCGGGCAGGACTCGGCCACGTGCGTGGCATGGGCCCTCGAACGCTATCAGACGGTCGAGACGCTCGGCTTCGATTACGGCCAGCGCCACCGCGTCGAGCTCGAATGTCGCGAAGGTGTGCGCGAAGCGCTGAAGCGTGACTTTCCCGCCTGGTCGGACCGGCTCGGCGACGATCACATGATCGACCTGTCGGTGCTCGGCGCGATCAGCGATACCGCGATGACGCGCACGATCGAGATCGAGACGGCGGCGAACGGCCTGCCGAACACGTTCGTGCCGGGCCGCAACCTGATGTTCATGACGATCGCCGCGGCGATCGCCTATCGCCGCGGGCTGCGCGTGCTGGTCGGCGGGATGTGCGAGACGGATTTCTCGGGCTATCCCGACTGCCGCGACGACACGATGAAGGCGCTGCAGGTCGCGCTGAACCTCGGGATGGACACGCGTGTCGTGCTCGAGACGCCGCTGATGTGGCTCGACAAGGCGCAAACCTGGCAGCTCGCCGAACAGCTCGGCGGCGAAGCGCTCGTCGAACTGATCCGCGTCGAGACGCACACGTGCTACGTGGGCGAGCGCGCGGAACTGCACGACTGGGGCTTCGGCTGCGGCGAATGCCCGGCCTGCAAGCTGCGCAAGCGCGGCTACGAGGCCTACCTGAAGGGCGAGCGGGTGACCGAAGCGCCGCTGTGATGCAGCAGCAACGGCAGCGCCTGGTGATTAACGGATTCTGATCGACAACGAGCGGCGCGAGCCGGACGAAGGACGATGACTTACGCGGTCAAGGAAATTTTCTACACGTTGCAGGGCGAGGGCGCGAACGCGGGCCGGCCGGCCGTGTTCTGCCGGTTCGCCGGCTGCAACCTGTGGTCGGGCCGCGAAGAGGATCGTGCGGAGGCCGTGTGCCGCTTCTGCGATACCGACTTCGTCGGCACCGACGGCGAGAACGGCGGCAAGTTCAAGGACGCCGAAGCGCTCGTCGCGACGATCGCCGGCTTGTGGCCGGAGGGCGAGGCGCACCGCTTCGTCGTCTGCACGGGCGGCGAGCCGATGCTGCAGCTCGACCAGCCGCTCGTCGATGCGCTGCACGCGGCCGGCTTCGAGATCGCGATCGAGACCAACGGCTCGCTGCCGGTGCTCGAATCGATCGACTGGATCTGCGTGAGCCCGAAGGCCGACGCGCCGCTCGTCGTCACGAAGGGCAACGAGCTGAAGGTCGTGATTCCGCAGGACAACCAGCGGCTGGCCGACTACGCGAAGCTCGACTTCGAGTATTACCTCGTCCAGCCGATGGACGGCCCGTCGCGTGACCTCAATACGAAGCTCGCGATCGACTGGTGCAAGCGTCATCCGCAGTGGCGACTGTCGATGCAGACCCACAAATATCTGAACATTCCCTGAGCCCCGGCTTTTGACATCGTGCTGATTACCCGAAAACTCGAATTCGACGCGGGCCACCGCATTCCCGATCACCGCAGCCAGTGCCGGAACCTGCATGGCCATCGCTACGTGCTCGAAGTCACGCTGCGCGGCGATCTCGTCGATACCGAGGGGGCGCCCGACCGCGGCATGGTGATGGATTTCGCCGACGTGAAGGCGCTCGCGATGGAGCACCTGGTCGGCAAGTGGGACCACGCGTTCCTGGTCTATGCGCGCGACGACGTCGTGCGCTCGTTCCTCGAGCAGATGGCCGACCACAAGACGGTCGTGATCGATCGGATTCCGACCGTCGAGAACCTCGCGGCGATCGCGTTCGACATCCTCGCGAACGTGTACGACGCGCACTACGGCGTGAACCTGCGGCTCGAGCGCGTGCGCCTGTACGAAACGCCGAACTGCTGGGCCGACGTCGAGCGCCAGCCCGGCCGCTGATCCCGCCTTCCCGGCAGCCCCGCCAGCCGGCGCGGGCTGCCTGACGCCGCACCGCGCGGCCTCGTCCCGCCTCGCTCCCCGTCCGTTCCCACATTCCGCTTGACGCCGCGCTATGATCGTTGCGTGGCGCCGAAAAACGCCGCCGTGCGCGATCGTGCGGCCGGCGCTGTCAGATCGGCTGCCCACGGCCGACTAACGTTCCAGGGCCCGGTCCTGGGGCCGCCGTGCTTCGCTGCCCGGCGTGTCGCGCTCCGCTTTGCCCGTTGCTTGTCCCGTTCGATTGCCGTTCCGTCCAGGAGGCCGTATCGATGAGCACGCTTACCAATTCCCTCAAACAACGCCTGCGCGACGGCGACGAGCCGCTGTACGGCCTGTGGCTGTCGCTCGGCAGCGACTCGGCCGCGGAAGCGCTCGCGCATGCCGGCTACGACTGGCTCTGCATCGACATGGAGCACGCGCCGAACGACAGCCGCGATGTTGCATCGCAGTTGCGCGCGATCGCCGCCGCCCATCTGCCGAGCGAGCCCGTCGTACGCGTGCCGGCACGCGAGCCGTGGCTCGTGAAGCGCGCGCTCGATGCGGGCGCACGCACGTTGATGTTTCCCAATATCGAGACACCGGACGATGCCGCGCATGCGGTGCGGCTCACGCGCTATCCGTCGCCCGATTCGCCGGACGGGCTGCGCGGCGTCGCGGGCATGGTGCGTGCGGCGGCGTTCGGCATGCGCCGCGATTACGTGCAGACGGCGAATGCGCAGGTCGCCGTGATCGTGCAGATCGAATCGGCGCGCGGCGTCGACGAAGTCGAGCGGATTGCGGCGCTACCCGGCGTCGACTGCCTGTTCGTCGGTCCGGCCGACCTCGCGGCGAGCCTCGGGCACCTTGGCGACATCCGTCACCCGGACGTCGAAATCGCGATGGCGCGCGTGCTCGCGGCCGGCAGGCAAGCCGGTGTCGCAGTCGGCATCTTCGCGGGCGATACGGCGGCCGCACGCCAGTATCGCGAGGCCGGCTACCGGATGATCACGCTGTCGGCCGACGTCAGCTGGCTGTTGCGCGCCACGCGGCAGGCGCTGCAGGAGGTACGGTCATGAACGGTGGCGATGGCGCGTGCGGTGGGCGCGTGCAGCGTGTGATCGGGCGGCGCGGGCAGGTCGGCGCGATGCTCGGCCTGTGGGTCGTGTGGATCGCGGCCGCCGCGCAGGGCGCACCGCAAGCGAAGCCCGATCCGTCGCACGAGACGCAATCGGCGGTCGCCGACTACAACGCCGGCGACTATCGTGCGGCGCTGGTGCAGTTCCACGACGCGGCCGAGCGCGGCGACCGTCTCGCGCAATTCAACTACGCGATGATGCTGCTGACGGGCGAAGGCGTGACTGCGAACGTCGACGAAGGGCTGCGCTGGCTGAAGCGCGCGGCCGACGCGAACATGTCGCATGCGCAGTACGTGTACGGCCGGATGTTCGACGACGGCGAGTTCGTCGCGCGCGATCCGGCCGAAGCGCATCGCTGGTTCCTGCGGGCGGCGAAGCAGGGGCACGTGCAGGCCGAGTTGTCGCTCGCGAACCAGTTCCTCGACGGGCGCGGCACGCCGCGCGACAACAAGCAGGCGTTCACGTGGTACAAGCAGGCGGCCGACGCGGGCGAGCCGACCGCGCAGTACGTGACCGCATCGTTCTACGAGCGCGGCGGCGACGGCGTCGCGCAGAACCTCAACATCGCGCGGGCGTATTACGCGGCGGCGGCCGCGCAGGGTGACGAGACGGCCGGGCTGAAATTCAAGGAGCTGAGTGCGCGGCTGAAGGCGCAGGGGCCGGCATCGGGTGCCGGCGCGGAGCCGGGCGGGGCGCACGCACCGCCGCCTTGAGCAGGGGCGGTGCTGCGAAGTGCGGCGCTTTCGCGTTGCGCGGTCGAAAAAAACGGCGCCGAGGCGCCGTTTTTCCTGGTGCGGTGCGTGCCGCGCGGTCAGCTCTTCATCAACCGCCGCTGCCGCCCGACGCTCATGATCATCCCGATCGCGATGCCGAGCGTCGTGAGCGCGGTGCCGCCATAACTCATGAACGGCAGCGGCACGCCGACGACCGGCAGCACGCCGCTCACCATCCCGATGTTGACGAACGCATAGACGAAGAACGCGAGCGTGAGCGAGCCCGCGAGCAGGCGGCCGAACAGCGTCGCGCCCTGCGCGGCGATATAGAGCCCGCGCGCGATCAGCGCCATGTACAGCGTCAGCAGCACGAGCCCGCCGGCGAGCCCCCATTCCTCGGAGAACACCGCGAAGATGAAGTCGGTGTGCTTCTCCGGAATGAATTCGAGGTGTGCCTGCGTGCCTTTCAGATAGCCTTTGCCGAGCACGCCGCCCGAGCCGATCGCGATCACGGCCTGGATCGTGTGGAAGCCCTTGCCGAGCGGGTCGGAAGTCGGGTCGAGCAGCGTACACACGCGGTGCTTCTGGTAATCGTGCATCAGCGGCCACTGCACTTCGGGCTGGCAGATGCGTTCTTCGAACACGGCGATCGAGCCGACCGCGATCACGCCCGCGACGAGCACCGGCACGATCAGCTTGAACGACAGGCCGGCGAGGTAGATCACGAAGAAGCCGGCCGCGAACACGAGCAGGCCCGTGCCGAGGTCGGGCTGCTTCGCGATCAATCCGACCGGTACCAGCAGGATCCCGAACGCGGCGATGAAGTCGTACCAGCGCAGCCCGCCTTCGCGGCGCTGGTAGTACCACGCGAGCATCAGCGGTGTCGCGATCTTGAGGATTTCCGACGGCTGGATCACGACGCCGACGTTCAGCCAGCGCTTCGCGCCCTTCTTGGTCATCCCGAACAGCGCGACCGCGACCAATAGCGCGACCCCGAACGTGTAGAGCGGGACTGCGAAGCGCATCAGCGTCGTGGGCGGGATGTTGGCGATCACCCACATCAGCACGAACGTCAGCAGGATGTTGCGCAACTGGTCCTCGACGCGACCCGGCATGTCGATCGCCGCGCTGTACAGCGTGACGATGCCGACACACAGCAGCAGGAACACGATGAGGGCGAGCGGGCGGTCGAAGCCCGCGAACATCTGCTTGATCTTGTCGAGCCAGGCGCGCTTGTCGAATTGCATGCCTTTCTCCGTTAATGAGCGGTGCCGGCGTCCGCCGCTTTCGCGGGGGCCGTGGCACGGTGATTGTCGTCGCGCGGCGTGGCGACGAGCGGCTGCGCGTCGCTGGCGGGCCTGCGCGGCCGGTGCGGGCGCCGGATCGGCGGCAGGCTCGCGGCCCGCGGCGCAGCGGCACTGGCGTTGGCCGGCGTGGCAGCGCTCGCGCTGGCAGCAGCCGACGCTTCGGATGCCGCTGCGGCCGATGCCGCTTCCGCTGCGCTGGCCGCGGTCGGCACGACCGGCTGCGGCAGCGCGGTGAAGCCGGCCGCGACGCCAGCAGGCTTGTTCGCATCGCCGATCACCGGCGCGTTGACGGGTTCGGTCGCCGACGCCGCGGCAGCCACGGCCGCGGCCTCGTTCTGCGGGTTCTGGCGGTCGATGAGGTAGAAGTCGAGCACGCGGCGCGCGATCGGGCCGGCGGCCTGCGCACCCCAGCCGCCGTTCTCGACGACCAGCGCGACGGCGATCTGCGGATGGTCGACCGGCGCGTACGCGATGAACAGCGCGTGGTCGCGCAGGTGCTCGGCGAGCAGGTGGCCCTTGTAGTTGGAGCCTTGCAGCGAGAACACCTGCGCGGTACCGGTCTTGCCGGCGGCGAGGTACGGCGCGCCGCGGAACACCTTGTACGCGGTGCCGGACGGGTTCTCGATCACGTTCTCCATCCCGCGCTTCACGACGTCGATGTCGGCCTGCTTGAGCGGGATCACTTCGCTTTCCTTCGGCACGGTCAGGTGGCGCCCGCGCGTGATCGGATCCTCGACTTCCTTCACGAGGTGAGGCTTCATCACGACGCCGTTGTTCGCGAGCGTCGCGGTCGCGTGCGCGAGCTGCAGGATCGTGAACGAGTTGTAGCCCTGGCCGATCCCGAGGCTGATCGTCTCGCCGTCGAACCACTTCTGCTGCGCGGCCTTCTTGAACGCCTTCTTCTTCCAGTCGGTCGACGGCAGGATCCCGCGCGCCTCGCCCTGGATGTCGATCCCGGTGATCTGGCCGAAGCCGAACGGCTTCATGAAGTTCGCGATCGAGTTCACGCCGAGATCGCGCGCGAGCATGTAGAAGTAGGTGTCGTTCGACACCATGATCGCCTTGTTCATGTCGACCCAGCCCTGGCCCGAGCGTACGTCGTTGCGGAACGTGTGGCCGCCGAACGTGAAGTAGCCCGGATCCTGGAAGCCCCAGCCCGGCGTGCGCTTGCCGAGCGTCAGGCCGGCGAGCGCCATGAACGGCTTGTACGTCGAGCCGGGCGGATAGGTGCCGTGCAGCGGGCGGTTCAGGAGCGGCTTGTCGGTCGAGTTGTTCAGCTCGTCCCAGGTTTGCTGGTCGATGCCGTCGACGAACGAGTTCGGGTCGAAGCTCGGCGACGACACGAACGCGAGCACGTCGCCCGTCTTCGGCTCGATCGCGACCAGCGCGCCGCGCTTGCCGGCGAACGCCTGCTCGGCGACCTGCTGCAGCCCGATGTCGAGCGACAGCACGAGGTTGTTGCCGGGCGTCGCCTGCGTGCGCGACAGCGTGCGCACCGGCCGGCCGCCGGCCGTCACCTCGACTTCCTCGAAGCCCGTCAGCCCGTGCAACTCGGTCTCGTAGCTCTGCTCGACACCAATTTTGCCGATGTAGTCGGTGCCCTTGTAGTTGTTCGCGTCGCGGCGCGGATCGTAGTTTTCCTGATCGCTGTCGTTGTCGTCGCTCATCGCGTCGATGCGATCCTGGTCGCGCTTCGAGATCCGGCCGATGTAGCCGATCACGTGCGCGGCCGTCGTGCCGAGCGGATATTGCCGGAACAGCCGTGCGCGCACGTCGACGCCGGGGAAGCGGAAGCGCTGCGCGGTGAAGCGCGCGACTTCCGCGTCGGTGAGCCGGGTGCGGATCGGCAGGCTCTCGAAGTTCTTCGAGTCTTCCTGCAGCTTCTTGAAGCGGCGGCGGTCACGCGCGTCGATCGGGATGATCTCGGACAGCTTGTCGATCGTGTTGTCGAGCGTGTCGTCGAGCTTCGACGGCGTGATCTCGAGCGTATAGGCCGAATAGTTCTTCGCGAGGATCACGCCGTTGCGGTCGGTGATGATCCCGCGGTTCGGCACGATCGGCGCGACGGAGATGCGGTTTTCCTCGGCCTGCAGCGCGTATTTGCCGTGCTGCATCAACTGCAGGTAGAAGAAGCGGCTCGCGAGCAGCCCGAAGCAGACGAACACGAACACGCCCGCCGCCGCGACGCGCAGGCGGAACTTCGAGAGCTGCTGTTGGGTGTCGTTGAATTCGGTCATGCGGTTAGGAGCGATCTGGCCCGCGCGCGCCGAGCGGGCGCGGGCGAGGTGCCGCCCCGAAGCGCGGCGCGCGGCGGGCGTGGAGGCGGCGGGTATTCAAGGCAGGCCCCGGGCTCAGATGGGGCGCGTATCGTCCGGATCGACCGGGCGGCGTTGCGGCATCAGCAGCAGGTGGCTCGCGATCGGCCACAGCGCGGCCTCGACGAAGCCGTCGACCAGGTAGCGCCAGCCCGGGAACGCGGCGCCCATCACGAGGCGGATCACGAACGGGACGAGCTGCGCGACGACCAGCAGCGGCGTGACGTACAGCACCTGCACGCCGATCGGCATCCACAGCACGCGGCGGTGGATCGTGATCGCGCCGTACGACAGCAGCGTATAGGCGAGCGCATGCTCGCCGAGCAGCCCCGCGTCATGCACGTCCATCAGGATGCCGAGCGCGAACGCGACGCCCATCCCGACCTTGCGCGGCTGGTGGATGTTCCAGAACAGCAGCACGAGCGCGACGAAGTCGGGCACGCCGGGCAGGCGGCCCCACGGCATCAGGTTCAGCAGGAACGCGGCGGCGAGGCTGAAGACGATGAAGTACGGATTGACCGGCTGCAGGATGTATTGCGGGCGATTCATCGCTGGGCTCCTGATTGCCCGGCCGCGGGCTTGGCCGGAGCGGCCGGTGCCGCCGGCGCGGGCTTCGCGCCAGGCTGGGCCGCGGCGGCCGGCTTCGCATTCGCGTCAGGCTTGTCGGCCTTCTCGCCCTTGGCGGCGGCTTTCGCGCCCTTCTTGCCCTTAGCGTTCTTGTCAGCGGCCGGATCGGGCTCGGCCGGGCGCGGCGGGATGTCGTTCTGGTAATGCAGCACGAGCATCTGGCGCGCACCGCGTACGGCCGCGATCGGCGCGCAGGTCACGCGCGCGAACGCCGTATCGGCGAGCTTGTCGACGCGCACGACCTTCGCGACCGGCAGGCCGGGCGGATAGACGCCGTCGAGGCCGCTCGTGACGAGTTCGTCGCCGACGACGAGATCCGCGCTCGTCGGCACGAAGCGCAGGTCGAGCGAATCGCCCTTCGGCGTGCCGTAGATCACGCTGCGCAGGCCGGTGCGCAGCACCTGCACGGGAATCGCGAGATCGCGGTCGGTGACCAGCGTGACTTCGGATTGGAGCGGGAACACGCGCGTGACCTGGCCGACCACGCCGTTCTCGCTGACGACGGGCGCGCCGTTCTGGATGCCCTGCTGCGACCCCTGGCCGATCACGATCTTCTGCGTGAACGGATCGCTCGTGTCGTACTGGATCTCGGCCGGCGTCGATTGCGTCGCGATGTGCTGGCGCAGCTCGAGCACCGCGCGCAGGTGCGCGTTCTCCTGCGTGAGCACGGCGGCCTGGTTGGCCTGCGTGGACAGCTGCAGGTTACGCTTGCGGAGGTCGTCGTTCTCGTGGCGCAGCGACGCGCCGGTGACGGCGATGTCGGCCGCGCCCATGAACAGGTCGCGCGGCACGAGCGCGGCACGCTGCAGCGGATAGAGTACGGTGCCGAGCACGCCGCGGACGATTTCGAGCGTGCTGAAGCGCGCGTCCGAGACGAGGAGCGCGATGGCGAGGGCAACGAAGAAGATGAGCCGCGCGAGCGCGGGCGGACCTTGCTTGAAGAGGGGCGGCGGACTGTATTCCATGGTCGGCGCCGGGCGCGAATGATCGGTTAAATGATGCTCAGACGCGCAAACGGCGCGGCGGTTCGTTCTAAACGAGCGAGCCGGCCACGCCGCGGTTGCGTCATGTCAGGAAGACTGCCTGGACGATCACTCGTACGAGAAGATGCTGCCCAGCTTGTCCATGCGCTCGAGCGCCATGCCCGAACCGCGCACGACGCAGGTGAGCGGATCTTCCGCGACGAGCACCGGCAGGCCGGTTTCTTCCGCCAGCAGGCGATCGAGATCGCGCAGCAGTGCGCCGCCGCCCGTCAGCATCATCCCGCGTTCGGCGATGTCGGCGCCGAGTTCCGGCGGCGTCTGTTCGAGCGCGATCTTCACCGACGACACGATCTGGTTCAGCGGATCGGTCAGCGCTTCGAGGATTTCGTTGCTGGAGATCGTGAAGCTGCGCGGAATGCCTTCCGACAGGTTGCGGCCCTTCACTTCCATTTCCTTGACTTCGGAGCCCGGGAACGCGGAGCCGATTTCCTTCTTGATCGCTTCGGCGGTCTGTTCGCCGATCAGCATCCCGTAGTTGCGGCGGATGTAGTTGACGATCGCCTCGTCGAACTTGTCGCCGCCAACGCGCACCGAACCCTTGTACACGATGCCGCCGAGCGAGATCACGCCGACTTCCGTCGTGCCGCCGCCGATGTCGACGACCATCGAGCCGGTGGCTTCCGACACCGGCAGGCCTGCGCCGATCGCAGCGGCCATCGGCTCTTCGATCAGGTAGACCTGCGATGCGCCGGCGCCGTGCGCGGCTTCCTTGATCGCGCGGCGCTCGACCTGGGTCGAGCCGCACGGCACGCAGATGATGATGCGCGGCGACGGCGAGAACATGCGCGACTCGTGGGCCGTCTTGATGAACTGCTTGATCATCTGCTCGGTGACGGTGAAGTCGGCGATCACGCCGTCCTTCATCGGGCGGATCGCCTCGATGTTGCCGGGCACCTTGCCGAGCATCTGCTTGGCTTCCTTACCGACTGCCTGGATGGTCTTCTTGCCGTTGGGGCCGCCTTCCTGGCGGATCGACACGACGGAAGGCTCATCGAGCACGATGCCCTTGCCGCGCATGTAGATCAGGGTGTTTGCGGTGCCGAGGTCGATCGCGAGATCGTTGGAGAAGTAGCTGCGCAAAAAACCGAACATTCAGAATCCTGTTTCGCTCTGGGCCGGCCCTGCATAGCGAGCGCTGAGGGCGGCAGCGGAAAAAATAACAGCCTCGGGAAGCGTGGCGGAAGCGGCCGCCGCGGCGCACGAAGCTGCGAGTGATGTCTACCGGGGATCGCACGATGCACGCACGGCTTGCCGAAGCGGGGCGAAACGGTGCGGGAAAAGGCTGCCGGGTTTGGGTCGAACGCGTAATGATACCTTATAATTTCACGGTATTTGAATCGAAACGGGCGGTATTTTTGCCGCTTCGGCCCCGATTTTTGAGGGTGGGATCGCACCCTCCAACCCCCCGCCGCAGTGCCGCTTTTGATGCGCTGCGCAGCCTTGTTTTTCCGGTGATCGCATGGCCCTGACCCTGACCGATGTGAAACGCATCGCGCACCTGGCGCGACTCGAAATGGCCGACGCCGACGCCGAGCACATGCTCGGCCAGCTCAATGAACTCTTCGGCCTCGTCGAGCAGATGCAGGCGGTCGATACCGCCGGCATCGCGCCGCTCGCCCACCCGATCGAACAGATCCAGGAAGTCGCGCAGCGCCTGCGCGACGACGCCGTGACGGAAGTCGTCAATCGCGACGACAACCAGCGTCCGGCGCCGGCCGTCCAGGACGGCCTCTATCTCGTGCCGAAGGTGATCGAGTAAGCGTTCGATGACAAGCGCGCTGCCGCCTTTGCGCCGCGCGCCACCCAGAATTCCCAGGAAAACCACTCAATGCACGCAAAAAGCCTGACCGAACTGCGCGCCGCGCTTGCCGCCAAGGAATGCTCGGCCGTCGAGCTCGCGCAGCTCTACCTGAAACGGATCGAAGCCGCGCGCGACCTGAACGCGTTCATTCACGTCGATGCCGATCTGACCCTCGCGCAGGCGAAAGCTGCCGATGCCGAGCTCGCGCGCGGCGCGGGCGGTGCGCTCACCGGCCTGCCGATCGCGCACAAGGATGTCTTCGTCACGCGCGGCTGGCACTCGACCGCCGGCTCGAAGATGCTCGCGAACTACGAGAGCCCGTTCGACGCGACCGTCGTCGCCCGCCTGCAGGCGGCCGGCATGGTCACGCTCGGCAAGACCAACATGGACGAGTTCGCGATGGGCTCGTCGAACGAGAATTCGGCGTTCGGCGCGGTGAAGAACCCGTGGGACACCAACGCGGTGCCGGGCGGCAGCTCGGGCGGCAGCTCGGCCGCCGTTGCCGCGCGCCTCGCGCCGGCCGCGACTGGCACT
>NZ_JAAGPB010000280.1:0-11361 GCF_017104585.1 Burkholderia sp. Ac-20392 | reverse complement strand
CCGACGGCGCGGCCGCGACGCGTTTCGCGGCCGGCACGACGGGCTGCGGCGCGCACGCTTCGGACAGCACGTCTTCCGGCAGCGCGAGCACCACCGGGCCGGGACGGCCGGACGTCGCGACGTGGAACGCATGGCTCAGGTATTCGGGAATGCGGCGCGGGTCGTCGATCTGCGCGACCCATTTCGCCATCTGGCCGAACATCCGCCGGTAGTCGATTTCCTGGAAGGCTTCGCGGTCGAGGTGCTCGCGGGCGCACTGGCCGACGAACAGGATCATCGGTGTCGAATCCTGGAACGCGGTGTGCACGCCGATCGACGCGTGGGTCGCGCCGGGCCCGCGTGTGACGAACGCGATGCCGGGGCGGCCGGTCAGCTTGCCGACGGCCTCGGCCATGTTCGCGGCGGCCGCCTCGTGGCGGCAGACGACCGTCTGGATGCGCGCGGTGTCGTCTGCCAGCGCATCGAGTACGGCGAGGAAACTCTCGCCCGGCACGCAGAACACACGTTCGACGTGATTGGCGAGCAACGCATCGACGAGCAGTCGCGCGCCGGTGGTGGCGGGCTGCTCGAGATCCTTGGAATGCGACATGGGCTGCCGTCTCCCTGGGTAGCGGGACGTACAGCTTACGCCCGTTGGCCGGCCGCCGGTACGCCGGCCGCAGAAAAGTGTCGGAACACGTAGGGATTCGGGCACGCACTGCGGTTTCGGCCGAACGGCCAGCTTGTGCGGGCATCCTCGACGCTGAAAAATCGAGCGCTACGAATGTCGAGCCGGCCCGCTTGTCGTCGGCGCGGAGAATGAGGCCCTGTCCGTCATGAACGGTGCGGCGTGCCGGCGTTCGCTTTCGAATCGATATCAGGGTGAGCAAGCATGATGTACACACATGGATTTACATCGTCGGCCAAGCGGATATACTGTACATCCACAGTACATCCGGATGTTGGAGGCGACATGCATACGACGAGGGTATTTCGGAACGGCAACTCGCAGGCCGTGCGAATTCCTGCCGACCTTGCCTATGAACGCAGCGATATCGAACTGGAAATCGAGCGCATCGGTGACGAAATCCGTATTCGGCCGGCGCGGCGGCCTTTGACGGATGTCCTCGAGAAATTCGCGAAATTCGGGCCGGATTTCATGGCCGAAGGGCGTGGCGACCACGAGCAGGCCGAACGCGAGGGGCTGTGATGCCGCGCTACATGCTCGACACCAACATGTGCATCTATCTGATGAAGCATCAGCCGGAGCAGGTCGCGAGACGATTTGCGCAGTGCTACACGGGGGACGTCGTGATGTCGGCGATCACGTACGCCGAGCTCGAGTATGGCGTCACCGCGTGCGCGAGCCCGGCGCGGGAACGCAGCAACCTTGCCGCGCTGATCGAGGACATTCCCGTCGCGCCGTTCGATGTTGCGGCTGCGCAAGCGTATGGCCCGGTCCGCGAGGCAACCCGCGAGCGGAAGAAGGATCATCTCGACAAGCTGATCGCCGCTCATGCGGTGTCGCTCGATGTCGTCCTGGTGACCAACAACGAGCGGGATTTTGTGAGCTACCCGGGAGTGCGGCTGGAGAACTGGCTGAACGATTGATCCGTGCCCGCAGGGCGCGCGATGGTCATGCGGGGCGACTGATTGCCCCACATGGCCATCGGCTGCAGCATCAGCACTCGACGATATTCACCGCGAGGCCGCCGCGCGACGTTTCCTTGTACTTCGTCTTCATGTCGGCGCCCGTTTCGCGCATCGTCTTGATCACGGAGTCGAGCGACACGTAGTGCGAGCCGTCGCCGCGCAGCGCCATGCGCGCCGCGTTGACGGCCTTCACCGACGCCATCGCGTTGCGCTCGATGCACGGGATCTGCACCATCCCGCCGACCGGGTCGCAGGTGAGGCCGAGGTTGTGTTCCATCCCGATTTCAGCCGCGTTCTCCACCTGGTGCGGCGTGCCGCCGAGCACGGTCGCAAGCGCACCGGCCGCCATCGAGCACGCGACGCCCACTTCGCCCTGGCAGCCGACTTCCGCACCGGAGATCGACGCATTCAGCTTGTAAAGAATACCGATCGCGGCAGCCGTCAGCAGGAAGTCGATCACGCCCTGTTCGTTCGCACCAGGCGTGAAGCGCGTGTAGTAGTGCAGCACGGCCGGGATGATGCCGGCCGCGCCGTTGGTCGGCGCGGTGACGACGCGGCCGCCGGCTGCGTTTTCCTCGTTGACCGCGATCGCGTACAGGTTGATCCAGTCGATCATCGACAGCGGATCCTGCAGCGCGCGCTCCGGGCTGCCCGTCAGCGTGCGGTACAACTGCGGCGCGCGGCGCTTGACCTGGAACGGGCCGGGCAGGTTGCCGTCGGCTTCCGGGTTGCCGATCCCGCAGCCGCGCGACACGCACGACTGCATCACGGCCCAGATCTTCAGCAGGCCGTCGCGCGTCTCTTCCTCGGTGTGCCACGCACGCTCGTTTTCCCACATCAGCTGCGCGATCGACTTGCCGGTCGACTCGGTCAGCGCGAGCAGCTCGGCGCCGGTGCGGAACGGGTGCGTCATCTGCTCGGCCGCGCTCAGCACCTTGGTGTTCGGTGCGCCGGCCGTCACGACGAAGCCGCCGCCGACCGACAGGTAGGTGCGCTCGACCAGCACGTTGCCGCTCGCGTCGGACGCGCGCAGTTTCATCCCGTTCGGATGCTCGGGCAGCGCCTGGCGGTAGAACGCGATGTTCTCCTTCAGCACGAAGGGCACCGGATGCGTGCCGAGCAGCGCGAGCTTCTTCGATTTGCGGATGTCTTCCAGCCGCGCGTCGATCGTCTCGGGATCGACGGTGTCGGGCGCGTCGCCGAGCAGGCCGAGCATCACGCCGCGGTCGGTGCCGTGGCCCTTGCCGGTCGCGCCGAGCGAGCCGTACAGCTCGACCTTCACGTGGGCCGTTGCGTCGAGTTGCCCGTCGCGCTCCAGGCCCTGGACGAACATCAGCGCCGCGCGCATCGGCCCGACCGTATGTGAGCTGGACGGACCGATACCGATCTTGAAGAGGTCAAAGACGCTGACTGCCATGTTGATTCCTGCCTTGCTATAAGAATAATGCTAGCGCGCCTGCAATGGCAGGCACGCGGCGAGCCATGCGGGCGGCGTTGGGGAAAGCTGCTGCGCGACGCGGGCATAGCGCCCGTCGAGCCGCGCGGCCAGATGAAAGAGTTCGGTGGCGTTTTTCGGGTCCCACTGCCCCGTGTAGCCCGGCAGGCCGGCCTCGCGGCGCTTCGCGTCGAACGGCACCGGCGAATTCACGAATTCCTCGTGGGTCTTCTCGCCGAGCGCGTACGGCACGAGCCAGTCGAGCGCGGCTGCGAGCGTCGCGCCGTTCGCGCCCCGTTCGCGCAGCCAGTTGCGGTTGAAGCGGCGCGCGGCGAGCGCGGCCGTCACCAGCGGCTGCAGGTCGTAGACCGCGTAATGCAGCGCATCGCGTTCCTCGAAGTCCCAGGTCTTGCCGTCCGGGCCGATGTTGTCGGCGAGATGCTCGACGAACAGCCGCTGCGCGGCGTTCATCATCTTGCGATCGCCGAGCGTGAACGCGGACAGCGCGATCAGCTTGATCCGGTGGCTCTGCCAGTTGTTGCGCCAGGTGTCGGTGAGCGGGCGCTTCTGCGCGTCGATCTGCGCGACATAGCCGGCGCCGAGCTTCGCGATGAACGCGGCCGTCGCGTTGCGGGTCTTCACCGGCAGCGCGCTCGCGGTCATGTCGTACGCGACGATCAGGCTGTCGAAGCGCGTCTCGTCGATCGGGTTGAAGCTCGGCTGGTAGGTCGCGACCCACGCGGACAGGAAGCGGTCGACGAGCTGCAGGTAACGCGGCGCGTTCGTCACGCGCCACGCGAGCGCAGCATCGCGCATCAGGTCGAGATCCTTCAGCGCGGCGGCGCTCTGGTCGTAGATGCCTTCGTGCGGCAGCGTGCCTTCCGTGTGCACGCGCGCCATCGCCTTCGGCTGCTCGCCGATGCGCGCGTCGACGCTGCGGATCAGCGCCTGGACGCCCGGCTCGGCCTGTGTCGTCTCGCTCGCCTGCAGTGCCGGCGCCGCGCAGAAATTCATCGCCGCGCGCGCGCTGCCGGACGCGCCAAGACCGGCGGCGGCAAACGACAGCGACGCAACGAGCATCGGCACGACGCGGCGCGCGCGCGGCCGCCCTTGCATTGCACCATGGCCCGGAAACATCGGACGCACCATGCGGAACTCCTTCATTGGCTGGATCGCGTGTGATGTTAGCCGGATTGGCGGGCGAACGTGAACCGGTTCGAGCGGCGAACAAAAAAACCGCACGCAACCCCGGGTTGCGTGCGGTGTGGTCACCATCGGGCGGCTCCTGGCCTGGCGCGCGTTATGCGTATTCCGACATCGGCACGCACGAGCAGAACAGGTTGCGGTCGCCGTAGACGTTGTCCGCGCGGCCGACCGGCGGCCAGTACTTGTTCGTGCCGAGCGAGGCGACCGGGTACGCAGCCTGCTCGCGCGAGTACGCGTGCGGCCATTCGTTAGCGGTGACGACGGCCGCCGTGTGCGGTGCGTGGCGCAGCGGGTTGTCCTCGCGGTCGGCGCGGCCTTCCTCGACTGCACGGATTTCGTCGCGGATTGCGATCATCGCGGCGATGAAGCGGTCGAGTTCTTCCTGCGATTCCGATTCGGTCGGTTCGACCATCAGCGTGCCCGGCACCGGGAAGCTCATCGTCGGCGCGTGGAAGCCGTAGTCCATCAGGCGCTTCGCGACGTCGTCGACGCTGATGCCGCTTGATTCCTTGATCGGGCGCAGGTCGAGAATGCACTCGTGCGCCACCAGCCCGCCCGGGCCCGAATACAGCACCGGGTAGTGCGGCGCGAGGCGCTTCGCGATGTAGTTCGCGTTGAGGATCGCGGTTTCCGTCGCGGCGGTCAGGTTCTTCGCGCCCATCATCGCGATGTACATCCACGAGATCGGCAGGATCGACGCCGAGCCGTACGGCGCAGCCGATACCGCGCCGATGCCGTCTTCTTCGCGCGTGTAGCCGGTCGAACGCTGGTTCGGCAGGAACTTCGCGAGGTGCGCGCCGACTGCGACCGGGCCGACGCCCGGGCCGCCACCGCCGTGCGGGATGCAGAAGGTCTTGTGCAGGTTCAGGTGCGACACGTCGCCGCCGAACTGGCCCGGCGCGGTCAGGCCGACCATCGCGTTCATGTTCGCGCCGTCGACGTACACCTGGCCGCCGTGCGCATGGACGATCTCGCAGATCTCGCGGACGTTCTGCTCGAACACGCCGTGCGTCGACGGATACGTGATCATGATCGCCGCGAGGTCCTTCGCGTGCTCGTCGGCCTTCGCCTTCAAATCGGCGATGTCGACGTTGCCCTGCGCGTCGCATGCAACGACCACGACCTTCATGCCGGCCATGTGCGCCGATGCCGGGTTCGTGCCGTGGGCGGACGCCGGGATCAGGCACACGTCGCGGTGCGCTTCGCCGCGCGATGCGTGGTAAGCGTGGATGATCAGCAGGCCCGCGTACTCGCCTTGCGAGCCCGCGTTCGGCTGCAGCGACACGGCCGCGTAGCCGGTGGCCGCGACGAGCATCTGCTCGAGCTGGTCGATCATCTCGCGGTAGCCGACGGTCTGCTCGGCCGGTGCGAACGGGTGGATGCCGCCGAATTCGGGCCACGTGACGGGCAGCATTTCCGACGTCGCGTTCAGCTTCATCGTGCACGAGCCGAGCGGGATCATCGAGCGGTCGAGCGCGAGATCCTTGTCCGACAGGCTGCGCAGGTAGCGCAGCATTTCGGTTTCGGAATGGTGGCGGTTGAACACGTGGTGCGTCAGGTACGCGCTCGTGCGCTCGAGGCCGGCCGGCAGCGCGGCGACGCCGGCGAGGCCCGCGTCCAGCGCGTCGACGGCCGGTGCGGTGCCGCCCGCGGCTTGCGCGAACACGGCGAGGAGATCGGCGAGGTCGTCGCGCGTCGTCGTTTCGTCGACCGATACGCCGACTTGCGTGTCGCTCACGCGGCGCAGGTTGATGCGCTTCGCCTTCGCGAATTCGTGAACCTGCGCGGTGCGCGCGCCGGTGTCGATCGTCAGCGTGTCGAAGAACGTGTCGTTGACGGTTGCGAAGCCGAGCTGCTTCACGCCGGCGGCGAGCAGCGCCGCGATGCGGTTCACGCGCAGCGCGATCGTCTTCAGGCCGTGCGGGCCGTGGTAGACCGCGTACATGCTGGCCATGATCGCGAGCAGCGCCTGCGCGGTACACACGTTCGACGTGGCCTTCTCGCGGCGGATGTGCTGTTCGCGCGTCTGCAGCGCGAGGCGCAGTGCGGGCTTGCCTTGCGCGTCGACGGTCACGCCGACGAGGCGGCCCGGCATCTGGCGCTTGAATTCGTCACGCACCGCGAGATACGCGGCGTGCGGGCCGCCGAAGCCCATCGGCACGCCGAAGCGCTGCGTGTTGCCGATCGCGACGTCCGCACCCCAGTCGCCCGGCGGCGTGAGCACGGTCAGCGCGAGCAGGTCGGCCGCGACGACCACGTGGCCGCCGGCCGCATGGATCGCTTCGGTGAGTGCGCGGTAGTCGCGCACGTCGCCGTTCACGCCCGGGTACTGCAGCAGCACGCCGAATGCATTGGCCTGAGCCGCGTCGGCGGCCGGGCCGGTCTTGACCTCGATGCCGACCGGCAGCGCGCGCGTGCGGATCACTTCGAGCGTCTGCGGCAGCACGTCGTCGGCGACGTAGAACACGTTCGACGTCGGCTTGCCGGTGCGCTGCAGCAGCGTCATCGCTTCGGCGGCGGCGGTGGCTTCGTCGAGCAGCGACGCGTTCGAGATCGCGAGGCCCGTCAGGTCGGCGACCATCTGCTGGAAGTTCAGGAGCGCCTCGAGGCGACCCTGGGAAATTTCGGGCTGGTACGGCGTGTAGGCCGTGTACCACGCCGGGTTTTCGAGCACGTTGCGCAGGATGACGGCCGGCGTGTGCGTGTCGTGGTAACCCTGACCGATATACGAGCGGAACACCTGGTTCTTGTCCGCGAGAACCCGCAGTGCGGCGAGGGCTTCGGCCTCGCTCTTCGGCTGCGCGAACGGGCCGAGCGGCAGCGTTTCGGCGCGGCGGATCGAGGCCGGGATCACGGCGTCGATCAGGGCGGCGCGCGACGCGAAGCCGAGCGTGTCGAGCATGGCCTGCTGGCTGGCGGCGTCGGGGCCGATGTGGCGTTCGGCGAACGCATCGTGCGTTTCGAGCGCGGCGAGCGAGAGGGGCGTGCGGTTCATCAGGCGGTCCGGGTGTTCGAGCTTCATGGCGTTCCTAGGTCGACCCGAGGGGGTGCGTCGGCACCTGCTCGGGCCGCATGCTTGGCAAGCGACCGGAGCGTGCGCCTGGGCGCTTGCTCCGGCCTCGCGCGAGGCAGGGCGGCTGACCCACCCCGCGCGGTACGAGTGAGAAAGTTAGTCGCCGATCAGTTTCTTGTAAGCGTCGGCGCTGAGCAGGTTGTCGGTGTTGGCGCCTGCTGCGAGCTTGATCTTGAACAACCACGCGTCGTAAGGATCGCCGTTGACATCTTCCGGCGTGTCGACGGCGTCCTGGTTGAACGCGACGATCTCGCCCGATACCGGCGAGTAGATGTCGGATGCAGCCTTCACCGACTCGACGACGCCGATCGCGTCGCCTGCCTTCGCCTGCTTGCCGACTTGCGGCAACTCGAGGAACACGATGTCGCCAAGCGTGCTCTGTGCGTGATCGGTGATGCCGACCGTCAGCGTGCCGTCTGCTTCGGTGCGGATCCACTCGTGTTCGTCGGTGTATTTCAGATCGGCCGGGACGTTGCTCATCGGATGCTCCTGATTAAAAGGGTTTGTTCGTTTTGCTGGCGCGCCGCCGGGGCGCGCCGGGTGTGGTGTTGCGCCGGGCGCCATCTCCCGGCTTCCCGGGAGGCGGGCCTCCCGGCCGTTACGCAGCGAGGACCTTGCCGTTGCGCACGAACGGCAGTTTTACCACGCGCGCGGGAAGATTCTTGTCGCGAATTTGCACCTGGACCAGGTCGCCGATCTGGACGGCCGCCGGCACGCGCGCGAACGCGATCGATTCCTGCATCGACGGCGAGAACGTGCCGCTCGTGATCTCGCCTTCGCCATGCGGCGTGACGACTTTCTGGTGCGCGCGCAGCACGCCGCCCGCCTTGCCGTTTTCCTTCTGCAGGATCAGGCCGACGAACGCGGCGCGGGTGCCGTTGGCTTCCAGTGCGGCGCGGCCGACGAAGTCGCGCGGCGCGGTGAGGTCGACCGTCCACGCGAGGCCCGCGTCGAGCGGCGAGACGGTGTCGTCCATGTCCTGGCCGTACAGGTTCATGCCGGCCTCGAGGCGCAGCGTGTCGCGCGCGCCGAGCCCGCACGGGCGCACGCCGTTTTGCTGCAGCGCGTTCCACAGCGCTTCGACGTGCACGGCCGGGACGATCACTTCGAAACCGTCTTCACCGGTGTAGCCGGTGCGCGCGACGGTGAGATCGCCGAACGGCGTGCCGGCGACCTGCGCGGCGTTGAACGGCTTCAGTTCGCTGGTGGCGGCGCGCGCGGCGGGCACGGTCGACCAGGCCTTTTCGCGGGCGTTCGGGCCTTGTACGGCGACGATCGCGAAATCGCGGCGCGGCGTGATCGTGACGCCGAAGCCGCCTTGCTCGTTCAATTGGTTGAACCACGCGATGTCTTTCTCGGCCGTGCCGGCGTTGACGACGACGCGGAAGAATTCTTCGGTGAAGTAGTAGACGATCAGGTCGTCGATGACGCCGCCCTGCGGATTGAGCAGGCACGAGTAGAGCGCCTTGCCGGGCGTCTTCAGCTTGCCGACGTTGTTCGCGATCGCGTGCTCGAAGAACGCGCGCACGCGGCTGCCGGTGAAATCGACGACGCACATGTGCGACACGTCGAACATGCCGGCGTCGGTGCGCACGGCTTCATGTTCTTCGATCTGCGAGCCGTAGTTGACGGGCATGTCCCAGCCGCCGAAGTCGACCATGCGGGCATTGAGCGCGCGGTGCGCGGCGTTGAGCGGGGTGTGATTCAGTGCAGTCATCGAGGCCTCAGGCAAGGCGCTTGCGCGCGGATCAGAACGGCCATGTGCCGACCACCGCGGCCAATGGCCTGCGAGCGATCCGGTACATGCCCCTCTGTCCTCGATACCTGAGAGATTGCGTTGCCGGCCAGGCCTGGCGAACGCGCGCCCCTTCGGTGGGCAGCTTGCCCGCGCAGCGGATGCGCTGCGGGCTACTGCCGCTCTCCAGAGTGCGGGGAGAGTGTGGCCCGCGCAATGCGCGGACGGGATTCCCCGACGCGGTCGGTCCTTTTGCCTGAGAGTTTGCGGGTGTGCCCCTTCGGCGGCGCAACCGGCTGAAACAGCCCGGTCACACGCTCTCCCGACGCGTGCGGGCGACTGTACGCGAGCGGTTGGGCCTTGTCAATTTGAGCAAAAGAATGTCGCTTCGCGACAAGCGGCGGCAACCGGCGCCGCCGCTTTTTTCCGCTCCGGCGGGCGCCGGTGCGTTACTCGCCGATCGCGCGTGCGGCCGTGTCGAGTTCCTGGTTCAGCACGCGCTGCTCGTCGCCGGACAGGCCGCCGCTATGTTGCGCGGACATGTCGTTCGCTTCCTGGCGGATCACGTCGAGGCGGTGATGAAGCTGCGCGCCGTACGGCGGCGGGTAGTAGCCGCCGTTCACGCGCGCATCGATACGGCGGTGCAGGTTGTCGATCCGGCCCTGGATCTGCTGCATCCGCTCGTTCGCGACGACCTGCGGATTGGGCCGCGGCGGGGGTGCCGGGCGGACCGGCTGCTGCGGCTGCACGATACAGGCCGCAAGCGAGGAAACCAGGACGCAGCACGCTGCTGCGCGAATCAACCGTTGCATCAACATTCTCCTGACGGATTGGTGTCGGATCGACTTTTTTGAGAAACGCATCAGACCGGTCTACCGCTGACTTTCGTTCCCCCGGCATTTGTAACCGAATGTTCCGGTTGATCCATGCGCACCTGCGCCAGCCGGCCGCCAGCGGCCGGCGCGCGGTGTCAGATCGTGCGGCGCACGAACGGCAGCCGGCGGCCATCGTGCTCGCTCTGTGCGGCGAGCTCGATGATCGTCATCACGTCGACGGCGTCCTGCGCGGTGACGGGGAACGGCGCGCCGTCGCGGATCGACGCGGTCAGCGCGCGGTAGAACTCCGCGTATTGGCCGTCGAGCGTCGGCACCGGGCGCTCGACTTCGACGTCGCCGTCGAGCACGCGCAGCAGGCCGGGCGGGTTGCCGCCGCCGAATTCGACGTCGTCCGCGGTGAGGCCGGCCTTGAGCTGGTCTTCCTGCGTGTCGAGCCCGAACTTCTGGTAGCTGCCGCGGGTGCCGTGCAGCGTGAAGCGCGCGGGTTCGATCGCCGACAGCGCGCTCGCATGCAGCGCGACGTCCTTGTCCGGATAGCCGAGCTGCAGGTGCACGTAATCGGGCGCCGTGCCGTTGTCGCGGCGCGTCTTGACGGTCGCGCTCACCGTTTCCGGCAGGCCGAACAGCGCAAGCGCCTGGTCGATCAGGTGCGGGCCGAGGTCGAGCAGCAGGCCGCCGCCACGGGCGGGTTCCTCGCGCCAGCGCGTGCGCGGCGTTGGGCGGAAACGGTCGAAGTGCGATTCGAAACAGGTCAGCCGGCCGAGCTCGCCCGATTTGACGATGTCGCGCACGGTGAGGAAATCGCCGTCCCAGCGGCGGTTGTGGAACGGTGCGAACAGCCGGCTGCGCGCGTTCGCGAGCCGCGCGAGCGCGAGCGCCTCGTCGGCGGTGAGCGTGACGGGCTTGTCGACGACCACGTGGCGGCCGGCTTCGAGCACCTGGCGCGCGAGCGCGAAGTGCGTGTCGTTCGGCGTGGCGATCACCACGCATTCGATGTCGTCGAGGCCGAGCAGCGTGTCGAGATCGGGGACGACGCGCGCGCCCGGATACGCCGCCTGCGCGCGATCGGGCTGCCCCGTTGCGATCGCGGTGACTTCAGTGCGGCCGCTCGTGGCGATCACCGGCGCGTGGAACGTCGCGCCGGCGAACCCGAAACCCATCAAACCAATCCTGAGCAATGACGACATGGCAATCCCTGGCTGCGAAGGAAACTAACGGACGGTGCGCCGAGACGGCGCGAAGACGACCGGCTATTTTGGCATGGCGCGGCTGCTTGCACTGGCGTGTTCGGGCGAAACGCGCGATGCGATGCGGCGTTTGCGCAAGGAAAGCCGGCATTTTGCGCGGGCCTCTGTGTGACGCCCGCGCCGGTAGCCTGCCGGCCCGCACGGTGGACGACCGGCGCCGGGGCGCCGCCCGGGGTCATGCCGCTGTGCTCCGCCGA
>NZ_JAAGPB010000279.1:0-11227 GCF_017104585.1 Burkholderia sp. Ac-20392 | reverse complement strand
CGGGCTCGCGTGTGCGCACCGGCTCGCGATTGCCGGGCACCGCGTCACGCTGTTCGACGCGCGCCCGAAGGGCGGCGGCCTCAACGAATACGGGATCGCCGCATACAAGACCGTCGACGATTTCGCGCAGCGTGAGGTCGAGTGGCTGCTGTCGGTGGGCGACATCACGTTGAAAACCGGTGTCGCACTCGGCCGCGACATCACGCTCGACGCGCTGCGCGAGCAGCACGATGCGGTGTTTCTCGCGATGGGGCTCGGCGGCGTGCGTGCACTTTCGATCGACGGCGAGCAACTGGGCGGCGTGATGAACGCAGTCGATTTCATCGTGCAGGTGCGACAAGCCGATGCGCTGGAGAACGTGGCGGTCGGGCGGCGCGTGGTCGTGATCGGTGGCGGCAATACGGCCATCGATGCGGCGGTGCAGAGCCGCAAGCTCGGCGCAGAGCGCGTGACGATGGTGTACCGGCGCGGCGTGGATGCGATGAGTGCAACGTGGGCCGAGCGCGAGTTCGCGCAGAAGAGCGGTGTCACGCTCGTTACGCATGCGAAGCCGGTGCGCATCGCGGGCGAGAACGGGCAGGTGACGGGTGTCGAGTTCGAGGCGGCAGCGGGCGAGCGCTTCACCGTCGATGCGGACATGGTGCTGAAGGCGATCGGCCAGACGCTGGTGCCGGACGCCATCGACGCCGCGCTGCTGACGGCGGACGGTGCGCGCATCGCGGTGAATGCGGACGGGCGCACCGCGTGGCCCGACGTGTGGGCAGGCGGCGACTGCGCGGCGACGGGCGGCGTCGACCTCACGGTGCAGGCCGTGCAGGACGGCAAGCGCGCGGCCGCGTCGATCGACGCGACGCTCGCACAACGCGACGCGAAGGCTGCGTGACCGCATAACGCGCGCACACCACAAGCACAACGAACACGACCCCACTCTCACGGAGCCGAACATGGCCGACCTTCGCTGCACCATCGCGGGCATCACCTCGCCGAATCCCTTCTGGCTGGCGTCCGCGCCGCCGACCGACAAGGCCTACAACGTGAACCGCGCGTTCGAGGCGGGCTGGGGCGGCGTCGTCTGGAAGACGCTCGGGCTCGATCCGCACGTCGTCAACGTCAGTTCGCGCTACGGCGCCGTGCAGTGGAACGGTCAGCGCATCGCGGGGCTGAACAACATCGAGCTGATCACCGACCGTCCGCTCGACGTGAACCTGAGAGAGATCGCGCAGGTGAAGCGCGACTGGCCCGACCGCGCGCTGATCGTGTCGCTGATGGTGCCGTGCAACGAACGCGACTGGAAATGGATCCTGCCGCTCGTCGAGGATACGGGCGCCGACGCGGTCGAGCTGAACTTCGGCTGTCCGCACGGGATGAGCGAGCGCGGGATGGGCGCGGCGGTCGGACAGGTACCCGAATATGTGGAGATGGTCACGCGCTGGGTGAAGGAGGGCACGAAGCTGCCGTGCCTCGTGAAGCTCACGCCGAACATCAGCGACATCCGGATGGGGTCGCGCGCCGCATACAAGGGCGGCGCGGACGGCGTGTCGCTGATCAACACGATCAACTCGATCGTCGCGGTCGATCTCGACCACATGGCGCCGATGCCGATGGTCGACGGCAAGGGTACGCACGGCGGCTATTGCGGCCCGGCGGTCAAGCCGATCGCGTTGAACATGGTCGCGGAGATCGCACGCGATCCGGAAACGCCGAACCTGCCGATTTCGGGCATTGGCGGCATCTCGTCGTGGCGCGACGCGGCCGAGTTCATGGTGCTCGGCGCCGGTAGCGTGCAGGTGTGCACCGCCGCGATGCACTACGGCTTCCGGATCGTGTCGGATCTGGCCGACGGGCTGTCGAACTGGATGGACGAGAAGGGCTACGCGACGCTCGACGACATCCGCGGCCGCGCGGTGCCGAACGTGACCGACTGGAAATACCTGAACCTGAAGTACGACATCAAGGCGCGCATCGACCAGGACCGTTGCATCCAGTGCGGGCTGTGCCATATTGCGTGCGAGGACACGTCGCACCAGGCGATCACGGCGACGAAGGATGGCGTGCGCCACTTCGAAGTGGTGGACTCGGAATGCGTCGGGTGCAATCTTTGCATGCATGTGTGTCCGGTCGAGCAATGCATCACGATGGAGCGTGTCGATTCGGGCGACTACGCGAACTGGACCACGCATCCGAACAATCCGGCGAGCGCGGACGCGGGGGCGAGTGCAGGCGCGGCGGCACCCGAGAAGCACGCGAAGAAGGCTGCTTGACGGCATCCGGCGATGCGGGCCATCCTGCATCGCCGCCTTTCGTTCCACCCGGGCCGGCATCGCATGATGCCGGCGCTGACGTTTCAGTGGAGTGCGTTCGATGAATCACGCAGCGAATCCCGCCGATCCCGATAGCGCCGCGGCGCAGGGCGGCAGCCTGTACAACGACGACCTCGCGCCGACGACGCCGGCGCAGCGCACGTGGAAGTGGTACCACTTCGCGGCGCTGTGGGTCGGGATGGTGATGAACATTGCGTCGTACATGCTCGCGGCCGGGTTGATCCAGGAGGGCATGTCGCCGTGGCAGGCGGTGACGACCGTGTTGCTCGGCAACCTGATCGTGCTCGTGCCGATGCTGCTGATCGGCCATGCGGGTGCGAAACACGGGATTCCGTATGCGGTGCTCGTGCGCGCGTCGTTCGGCACGCAGGGTGCGAAGCTGCCGGCGTTGTTGCGCGCGATCGTCGCGTGCGGCTGGTACGGGATCCAGACCTGGCTCGGCGGCAGTGCGATCTATACGCTGCTGAACATCCTGACCGGCAACGCGTTGCACGGCGCCGCGCTGCCGGTCATCGGCATCGGGTTCGGGCAGCTCGCGTGCTTCCTCGTGTTCTGGGCGCTGCAGATCTACTTCATCTGGCACGGCACCGATTCGATCCGCTGGCTCGAAAGCTGGTCCGCGCCGATCAAGGTCGTGATGTGCGTGGCGCTCGTGTGGTGGGCGACGTCGAAGGCGGGCGGCTTCGGCACGATGCTGTCGGCGCCGTCGCAGTTCGCGGCGGGCGGCAAGAAGGCCGGGCTGTTCTGGGCGACCTTCTGGCCGGGCCTGACCGCGATGGTCGGCTTCTGGGCGACGCTCGCGCTGAACATCCCCGACTTCACGCGCTTCGCGCATTCGCAGCGCGACCAGGTGATCGGGCAGTCGATCGGGCTGCCGTTGCCGATGGCGCTGCTGTCGGTGGTGTCGGTCGTCGTGACGTCGGCGACCGTCGTGATCTACGGCAACGCGATCTGGGATCCGATCGACCTGACGAGCCGGATGACGGGCATCGGCGTGGGTGTCGCGCTGGTGATCCTCACGCTCGACACGATGTGCTGCAACCTCGCCGCGAATCTCGTCGGCCCGGCCTACGACTTCTCGAGCCTGTGGCCGAAGGCGATCTCGTACCGCACCGGCGGGATGATCACCGCGACGATCGCGATCGTGATGATGCCGTGGAAGATCCTCGCGACGACGGACGGCTACATCTTCACCTGGCTCGTCGGCTATTCGGCGCTGCTCGGGCCCGTGGCGGGGATCCTGATGGTCGACTACTTCCTGATTCGCGGCACGCGGCTCGACACGCGCGCGCTGTTCGACGAGCGCGGCGGCTTCAGCTATGCGCGCGGCTGGAATCCGGCCGCGCTGGCCGCGCTCGCGGTCGGCGTGCTGCCGAACCTGCCGGGCTTCCTGCACACCGCGTTTCCGGCGTCGTTTCCGAACGTGCCGGCGTTCTTCAACACGCTGTACACGTACGCGTGGTTCGTCGGCCTCGTGCTGGCGTCGTGCGTGTACGGCACCTGGATGAAGTGGCGCGCCGGACAGCACGCGCAGATCGCGAGCGCATGACGCGCGCGATGCATGTGACGCGTGTGATGCGGCACCTGACAGTCAACGAGGAGGCAACCCAATGGCAATCCTGATTCGTGGCGGCACCGTGGTCGATGCGGACCGCTCCTATCGCGCGGACGTGCTCTGCGCAGCGCCGGAGGACGGCGGCACGATCCTGCAGATCGGCGAAAAGATCGACGCGCCGGCCGGTGCGACCGTCGTCGATGCGCACGACCAGTACGTGATGCCGGGCGGCATCGATCCGCATACGCACATGGAACTGCCGTTCATGGGCACGACCGCGAGCGACGATTTCTACTCGGGTACGGCCGCCGGGCTCGCGGGCGGCACGACGAGCATCATCGACTTCGTGATTCCGAGCCCGAAGCAGCCGCTGATGGACGCGTTCCACGCGTGGCGCGGCTGGGCCGAGAAGGCGGCGGCCGATTACGGTTTTCACGTGGCCGTGACGTGGTGGGACGAGAGTGTGCACCGCGACATGGGCACGCTCGTGCGCGAGCATGGCGTGTCGAGCTTCAAGCACTTCATGGCGTACAAGAACGCGATCATGGCCGACGACGAGGTGCTCGTGAACAGCTTCTCGCGTGCGCTCGAACTCGGCGCGCTGCCGACCGTGCACGCGGAAAACGGCGAGCTCGTGTTCCAGTTGCAGAAGGCGTTGCTCGCGCGCGGGATGACGGGGCCGGAGGCGCATCCGCTGTCGCGGCCGCCGGAGGTCGAGGGCGAGGCCGCGAACCGCGCGATCCGCATCGCGCAGGTGCTCGGCGTGCCCGTGTATATCGTGCATGTGTCCGCGAAGGATGCAGTCGATGCGATCGCGCGTGCGCGCAGCGAAGGGCTGCGCGTGTTCGGCGAGGTGCTGCCGGGCCATCTGGTGATCGACGAGGCCGTCTATCGTGATCCGGACTGGACGCGTGCGGCCGCGCACGTGATGAGCCCGCCGTTCCGCTCGGCCGAGCATCGCGAGGCACTGTGGCGCGGTTTGCAGGCGGGGCAACTGCATACGACGGCGACTGATCACTGCGTGTTTTGCGCATCGCAGAAGGCGATGGGCCGCGAGGACTTCACGAAGATCCCGAACGGCTGCGGCGGTGTCGAGGATCGCATGTCGGTGCTGTGGCACCACGGCGTGAATCATGGCCGCATCACGCCGAACGAGTTCGTGCGGATCACGTCGACGAACGCCGCGCAGATCTTCAACCTGTATCCGCGCAAGGGTGCCGTGCAGGTGGGCGCCGATGCCGATCTCGTCGTGTGGGACCCGGCCGCGACGAAGACGATCTCGGTGAAGACGCATCACCAGCAGGTCGACTTCAACGTGTTCGAGGGGATGACGGTGCAGGGCGTCGCGACGCACACGCTCACGCGCGGCGCGCTGGCGTGGGCCGATGGTGACTTGCGCGCCGTGCGCGGCGCGGGCCGCTACCTGAAGCGCCCGCCGGCGGCCAGTTACTACGAGGCCGCGCGGATCGCGAACCGGCTGCGCGAACCGCATCCGGTCGAGCGCACGGGTTGAACGTTGCGCAGCGCGCGGGGCGTGTCGGTTCGAACGACACGCTCCGCGCTTGAACCTGTTTTCCCGTTCGTGCGGGCACCCCTCCGGCCCGAATCCCCCCTCTCCGCATCCCGACAGTTCTCTCAATATTTGGGACGGATTGCGTGTGATCTCGTCTTTCCAATCCCCCAGTACATAGAAGAACTGAGCAAGTTGATGCAGCACACGATGTCGCGCAAACGCGACCATTTTGTTTGCGTTGTCGGCATGCATGGCGGCGAGTAATATCCACCGACGGCGTTGCGCAGGCGTGCCGGGCCGCCCGCCGAACAGTCCAACAACATTGAGAGCAAGGAGTACGAGGTGGATATTCTGCGCAGTCTCCTGGGTATGCTGTTCCTGCTGCTGGTTGCCTATCTGCTGTCGAACAACCGGCGCGCGGTGAGCGGCCGGACCATGATCGCCGCGTTGTGCACGCAACTGGCGATCGGTGCGCTGGTGCTGTTCGTGCCGGCGGGCCGCACGGCGCTGGCGGGGGCCGCGAACGGCGTCAATCGCGTGCTCGACATGGGCAATCACGGCATCGCATTCGTGTTCGGCGGTCTGGTCGACAGCCGGATGTTCCAGTTGTTCGGTGACGGCGGGTTCGTGTTCGGCCTGCGCGTGCTGCCGATGATCATCTTCGTGACCGCGTTGATCGCGGTGCTGTACTACATCGGCGTGATGAAGTGGATCGTCGCGATTCTCGGCGCGGCGCTGGCGAAAGTGCTCGGCGTGAGCCGCATCGAGGCGTGCTCGGCGGTGGCGACGATCTTTCTCGGGCAGAGCGAGATGCCTGCGCTCGTGAAGCCGTTCGTGCGGAACATGACGAGTGCGGAGATCTTCACGGTGATGGCGAGCGGCATGGCGTCGGTCGCGGGCTCGGTGCTGGTCGGCTACGCCGGCCTCGGCGTGAGGATGGAATACCTGCTCGCCGCGTCGTTCATGGCGGTGCCGGGCGGGCTGCTGTTCGGCAAGCTGCTGTATCCGACGGTCGAGCCGAGCCGCGTCGTGGTCGACGGGCTCGACTTCGACGACAAGCGGGCCGCCAACGTGATCGAGGCGGCGGCATCCGGCGCGTCGGTCGGGATGCGGATCGCGATCAACGTCGGCGCGATGCTGATCGCGTTCGTGGGGCTCATCGCGCTGATGAACCTGATCGTCGGCGGCGTGGCCGCATTCGCGGGCTTTCCGCAGATCACGCTGGTGGGTATCATCGGCCACCTGTTCGCGCCGCTCGCGTGGATCATCGGCGTGCCGTGGCACGACGCGGCGCTGGCCGGCAACTTCATCGGCGAGAAACTGATCTTCAACGAGTTCGTCGCGTATGGCGACCTGTCGCCGTACCTGAAGGGCGGTGAGCACGTCGCGGCCGCCGGCCTGCAGGTGCTCGACCCGAAGACGCTCGCGATCGTGTCGTTCGCACTGTGCGGCTTCGCGAACTTCTCGTCGATCGCGATTCTCGCCGGTGGCTTCAGCGCGGTCGCACCCGAGCGCCGCTCGGAAGTCGCGCGGCACGGCCTGCGCGCATTGACGGCCGCGACGCTGTCGAACCTGATGAGCGCCGCGATCGCCGGCCTGTTCTTTTCCCTGCATTGAGCCCGCAGCGGCCATCGACCGACCGAGGAGAGGCAACGATGTTTTTACCGCAGGAATTCATTCGCCAGAAGCGCAACCGGCAGCCACTCGATCGTGACGGGATCGCCGCGTTCGTGCGCGGCGTGACCGACGGCAGCGTGACCGAGGGCCAGGTGGCCGCGTTCGCGATGGCCGTGTATTTCAACGACCTGAGCACGGACGAGCGCGTCGCGCTGACGCTTGCGCAGCGCGACTCGGGCGACGTGCTCGACTGGCACGCGCTCGATCTCGACGGGCCGGTGATCGACAAGCATTCGACCGGCGGCGTCGGCGATGTGGTGTCGCTGATGCTCGGGCCGATGGTGGCCGCGTGCGGCGGCTACGTGCCGATGATCTCGGGGCGCGGGCTCGGCCATACCGGCGGCACGCTCGACAAGCTCAGCGCGATTCCCGGTTACAACGTCACACCCGATACGGACGCGTTTCGCCGCACGGTGCGCGACGTCGGCGTCGCGATCATCGGGCAGACCGCGCGGCTGGCGCCGGCCGACATGCGCATCTATGCGATTCGCGACGTGACGGCGACCGTCGAATCGGTCGCGATGATCACCGCGTCGATCCTGTCGAAGAAGCTCGCGGCCGGGCTCGACGGGCTCGTGATGGACGTCAAGGTCGGCTCGGGCGCATTCATGCCGACCGCGGAGCAATCGGCGGAACTGGCCCGCAGCATCGTCGACGTCGGCAATGGCGCCGGCATGAAGACGACCGCGATCCTCACCGACATGAACCAGTCGCTTGCGCCGTGCGCGGGCAATGCACTCGAAGTGGCGTGCGCGATCGACTACCTGACGGGCAAGTCGCGTCCGGCCCGCCTGCATGACGTCACGATGGCGCTGTCGGCCGAGTTGCTCGTTACCGGCGGGTTGGCACGCGACGTCGCAGACGCGCGCGCGAAGTTGCAGCATGCGCTCGATACGGGTGCGGCGGCGGAACGCTTCGCGAGGATGGTCACGGCGCTCGGCGGTCCCGCGGACCTGATCGATGCGCCTGCCCGTTATCTTGCGCGGGCGGAGGTGGTCGTACCGGTTCCGGCGCGCGCGAGTGGCGTGGTGCAGCGGGTCGATTGCCGCGCGCTCGGGCTGGCGGTCGTCGCGCTCGGCGGTGGCCGTACGCGCGCAGCGGATGCGATCGACTACAGTGTCGGCCTGACGGCGCTCGCGGAGATCGGGCAGCGTGTCGAAGCCGGCCAGCCGCTCGGTTACGTGCATGCCCGCGACTCCGCTGCCGCGGCGCACGCGGTGGACACGATCCAGCGCAGCTACGTGCTGGGCGAGACGGGTGACGCACCGCCGACCATTTATCAGCAGATCGGCTGACCGGTCGCCGGCGCTGACACCGGCGATTGCTTCACTTCACGGCGAATCGTGACGGTCGGGATGCGGCCGCGCCGAAACATCCCGGCACACAATCGGAGGCACGACGAGATGGAACGACACGAACTGATCGAAGCGGCGAAGGCGGCCCGCGAACGCGCGTATGCGCCGTATTCGCGCTTCAAGGTCGGCGCGGCGCTGCAGGCGCGCGACGGGACGATTTTTCACGGCTGCAATGTCGAGAACGCGTCCTACGGACTCTGCAATTGTGCGGAACGCACGGCGATATTCTCGGCCATCGCTGCCGGTTATCGACCGGGGGATTTCACGCGGCTCGCGGTCGTCGGCGACACGGACGGCCCCATCGCGCCATGCGGCGCGTGCCGGCAGGTGATCATCGAGATCGGCACGCCCGACATCGAAGTGATTCTGGCCAACCTGAAAGGGGCCGTCGAGGTGACGACGGCCCATGCGTTGCTGCCGGGCGCGTTCCGGCTGTAACGGCGCGCGCTATTCAAGCCACGCGCCGCACGCATCACGCGCCTTCGCGCGCTTCGCGGATCGGGATCACCGTGCGCGCGCCGCATTGACGCAGCAGGTCGCGCAGTTCGTTGATGACGGGAAACACTTCATGGTTCCAGTCGGCGCCCTGCCGATCGTGCGCTTCCTGCTCGCGCTCGACGATCCAGCGATCCTCGCGGAAGATGCGCTCGGTGAACCAGACGAGCAGCGGCCACGCGAGATCGAGCGCGAACGGGATGCCGGGCTTGTGGATCGACAGCAGTCCGAACGTGCGGTTGGTGCGCTGCTCGGCGTCGAGCGGCACGTAGACGATCCACAGGTCCATCACGAGCGTGCCTTCGCTCGAGCGGATCTGCAGCGTCTGGTACGGATAGCCGGTGCGCACCGTCATCACGCTCTTGTCGGACTGGTCGGCCGGCTTCTTGCTCGCGCCGAACACGAGGGCTTCGCCCACCGGCTGCTTGCCTTCCATCCGTGCGAACGTGTAGTCGACCTCGACCCAGTCGTCGCCGCGGCGCCGGCCCACCGAGCGCGCGCGCATCTGCCCCATCTGCTTGCGATGCAGGAACTGATGGTTCATGTCCATCAGGTTCTCGTGCATGAACGAGTAGTGGCACTTGACCTCGCGGCCGAAGCGGCGCGTTTTGTATGCGCGGTCGTCCGCCGATTCGAGCGCGGGGAACGGCCGGGTGTCCGCGAGCGTCGCATCGCCCGGGAATACGAAGATCAGCCCGTGCGATTCGCGGCACGGATACGCGCGCACGCCGTTGGGCAAGCGCTCGCGGCCGAGGTACGGCACGTCGACGCAGCGGCCGCTGTCGCACGCGTAGGTCCAGCCGTGATAGCAGCAGCGCAGCGTCTCGCCGCTCACGACGCCGGCGTGCAGCGGCACCTGGCGGTGCGCGCAACGATCCTCGAGCGCGTACACGGCGCCGGATTCGGTGCGCACGAGCACGATCGGATCGCCGGCGAAGTGCACGCCGAGCGTCTTGCCGCGTTTCAGCTCGCGCGACCACGCGAGCGGGTACCAGTGATCGGGATGAATCGGCACGCGGCGCAGGTCGCGCACGGCCGCGCCGGAAGAGGGTTCTCCAAGGGTGCCGCTGTCAGGAATGGGCACTGCACGCATGCGTGAGGTCTCCGGGCTGGACTGGGATTCCGGGCGCCGCGTGATGCGGCGGGGATCTGGAGAAGTCTACGCGAAGTTGCCTGTCGCGGCGGACGCGATGCGGGTTTGCCCCGGCACGGCCGCCGCGGTTTCGTTGATGCAGCGCAAACCGGGCCGATGGCCGCGTGCGCTGGCCGTGCGTGGCTGCATGGGCGCCGGCCGCGCGGCGGGCATCATCCCGTCACGCGGCCGCTTGCCGGTCACGAGCGCGCATCGCGCCACAGCACGGCGTCGGTGCGGTACAGCGCCGGGAAGTGCTGCTTCAGCCCGGTGATCTTCGGCATGTCGTTGTACGCGATGTACGGCGCGTCGGGGTGCAGTTCGAGGTAGTTCTGGTGATAGGCCTCGGCCGGGTAAAACCCCTTGTAGTCCTCGACGCGCGTGACGACCGGCGCCGGAAACACGTGCGCGGTGCCGAGCTGCGCGATGTACGCGGTCGCGACCGCGCGTTGCTGCGTGGTGGTCGGGAAAATCGCCGACCGGTATTGCGACCCTTCGTCGGGGCCCTGCCGGTTGAGTTCGGTCGGATCGTGCGCGACCGAGAAGAACACCTGCAGCAGCCGGCCGTACGTGATCTGGGTCGGGTCGTAGACGATGCGAACCGATTCCGCGTGCCCGGTCAGCCCCGAGCCGACGAGCGCGTAGTGCGCGGTTTCGGACGCGCCGCCCGCATAGCCGGCCGTAACCTGCTTCACGCCCTTCACGTGCTCGAACACGCCCTGCACGCCCCAGAAGCAGCCGCCGGCGAGCACGGCCGTCTCGTCGTGCGAGGTGCCGGGCGTTTCGTCGAGCGTCGGCGCGGGCACGGTGCGCATCGGCTCGGCGGAATTGACGATGCGCTGGTAGCCGAACACGGCGGCGGCTGCCACGGCGATGGCGCCGATGCGGCGCAGCATCGCCGTGCGCCGGTGCGGTGCAGGACCGCGAGAGGAGGTGGTGTTCACGGTGTGCTCCTTCGAAAGGCGGAATGGAAAGCGGGAGGCCTGGAAGCGGCGCCGGTGCACCGCGTCCTGCCGGGATCAGCCGAACGTGAACGCATACGCATTCACACCGGGATCGAGAAACTCGATCGCGAACGTGCGGTCGGCGATCGCACCGGGCTGCCGGACCAGCTGGTACAGGCGCTGCCCGGTCACGGTGCCGTAGCCTTGCGCATCGACATCGGTGCCGTGCGCGTTA
>NZ_JAAGPB010000278.1:0-237 GCF_017104585.1 Burkholderia sp. Ac-20392 | reverse complement strand
AAAAAAAAAAAAAAAAAAAAAAAAAAATAACAGTACAAGACGAGTGGAGAGAAAAAAAAAGTGAAAAAATGATACATAAAGACTGTCGTTCCACTATTTATCGAGTACAACATCTAATTATTAATATAGTGCACTACGTAGTCTGATCATGGTATGCTCAGCTACTAACACATACTCATAGTATGTGAGCTCATATGTATCTACACTTTACATGCCGGTACGACTTATCATAATCAC
>NZ_JAAGPB010000277.1:0-11577 GCF_017104585.1 Burkholderia sp. Ac-20392 | reverse complement strand
CCGCGTGCGTTCAGCGCGCCCGTCAGCCCGCGTGCGGCCGCGACGCCGAGCACGGCGCCGTCGACGCCGACCGTCGCACCGGCTGCCACGTTCTGCGCGAGCCAGTCGACGTGCGGCGCGCTCTGCTGCCCGCCCGTCATCTTCATCAGTTGCACACCCGTGCCCGCCAGTTCGGCATCGGCCTGCACCCAGTAGCGACTGTCGACCCACAACCCCGCGAAATCCGCGGTCACGACCAGCGTGCCGACCGAGCCCGTGAAGCCGGACAGCCAGCGGCGGGCCTGCCAGCGCTCCGGCAGATACTCGGACAGATGGGGATCGGCGGACGGCACGAGATAGGCGGCCAGGTCCTCGCGGGCCATGGCGCCACGCAGCAGCGCGAGGCGGGCCGGCACCGGCGAGACTTCGGGAAGACGGGCATTCATGATTTCACCTGAGAACATTCAGCGACGGGCCGACAGCGCAACCGTCACGGCTACGACGAGGAACGCGACACCGGTGCAGACCGGCCATTCGAGCGTCTCGCCATCGTAAAACAGTCCTGAGAGATTCCCGGCCATGCGGGCCGCACCCGCGCCGACGATGCCGGCGAGCACCGCGATCCACCATGCCGGCCGGCCCGTGCGCCGCATCGGATGCAGCCACCGGCCGAACAGCCCGACGGCCGCTCCCAGGACAAGGATTCCAAACCAGTTCATTCGACGCCTTCTATAAATTCAGATTCGTCCCATAGGCGTGAACGTTGCCAGCGGCTAGCATCGATTCATCCATCGAACCCGAGACCAGCCGGGTGCCGCCAACATTCGAGTGTAGGGGCCGACTCGACGTTATGGCAAGCGCGCGCCGGCTGCCGTATTGAAGAAATTCTCATGCGAATCGCTCTGATCGATCCGGACGCGCGCCATGCCGCGCTCCTGAACCGCCTGCTCTTTGCGGGCGGTCATGTGTGCCACGCGTTTCCGTCCAGTGCGGCGTTCTTCGAGTGGCTCGCCACCGACACCTGCGACATGCTGATCACCGGCCATTGGGCCGGCGACCAGCCGGCCGAGGAAGTCATTCCGCGCGCGCAGACCATCCTGCCCGGGCTGCCGGCCATCGCCGTGATGCTGTTGCCGCGCGAAAGCGAAATCGTGTCGTGCCTGCACGCGGGCGCCGACGATTGCCTCGTGCGCCCCGTGAGCGGGCCCGAGATGCTCGCGCGCGTCAACGCGCTGAGCCGGCGCGCCGGCGTGCGCCGGCCACCCACCCGCTCGCGCGAAATGTATGGCGAATACGCGTTCGACGCCACGCACTGCCTCGTTCGCTTCGGCGATGCAATCGTTTCACTCACGCCGAAGGAGTTCCGGTTCGCGCAGCTGCTGTTCACGAACCTGTCGCGGCCGGTGTCGCGCGCCCATATCCTCGAAACGGTGTGGGCGCGCCGCCGCGACATGAAGTCGCGCACGCTCGATACCCACGCGTCCCGGCTGCGCAGCAAACTGCAGCTACTTCCGGAGCGCGGCTACCGGCTGCTGCCGCTCTACGGCTACGGCTATCAGCTCGACCGCGTGCCGATCGAGCCCCCTAATTCGCGGCCCCGGCACGCTGATGCCCGGTATGCGGCGAGTGAGGAAATCGCTGAAACGCTATAATATGGGGCTAAACGATAGCCCTCGATATGCAACTCCTCACGATCGGAATCAATCACCACACTGCGCCTGTCGCCCTGCGCGAACGCGTGGCGTTTCCGCTCGAGCAGATCAAGCCGGCTCTCGTCACGTTCAAGAACGTGTTTCTCGGCCCCCAGGCGCCCAATACGCCCGAAGCGGCGATCCTCTCCACCTGCAACCGCACCGAACTGTATTGCGCGACAGACGATCGCGCGGCACGCGAAGGCGCGGTCCGCTGGCTGTCGGAGTATCACCGGATTCCGGTCGACGAGCTCGCGCCGCATGTCTATGCGCTGCCGCAGTCGGAAGCGGTCCGGCACGCATTCCGCGTCGCATCCGGCCTCGATTCGATGGTGCTCGGCGAAACCCAGATTCTGGGCCAGATGAAGGACGCCGTCCGCACCGCGACGGAAGCCGGCGCACTCGGCACCTATCTGAACCAGCTGTTCCAGCGCACGTTCGCGGTCGCGAAGGAAGTGCGCGGCACGACCGAGATCGGCACGCAGTCGGTGTCTATGGCCGCCGCCGCGGTGCGTCTCGCGCAACGGATCTTCGAAAAGGTGTCCGATCAGCGCGTGCTGTTCATCGGCGCCGGCGAGATGATCGAGCTGTGCGCGACGCACTTCGCCGCGCAAGGCCCGCGCGAACTCGTCGTCGCGAACCGCACGGCCGAACGCGGCCAGCGGCTCGCCGAGCGCTTCAACGGCCGTGCGATGCCGCTCGCCGACCTGCCGACCCGCATGCACGAATTCGACATCATCGTGTCGTGCACCGCGTCGACGCTGCCGATCATCGGCCTCGGCGCAGTCGAGCGCGCGGTGAAGGCGCGCCGCCACCGCCCGATCTTCATGGTCGACCTCGCGGTGCCGCGCGACATCGAGCCCGAAGTCGGCAAGCTGAAGGACGTGTTCCTCTACACCGTCGACGATCTCGGCGCGATCGTGCGCGAAGGCAACGCCTCTCGCCAGGCCGCGGTCGCGCAGGCCGAAGCGATCATCGAGACGCGCGTGCAGAATTTCATGCAATGGCTCGACACGCGCAGCGTCGTGCCGGTGATCCGTCACATGCATACGCAGGCCGACGCGCTGCGCCGGGCCGAAGTCGACAAGGCGCAGAAGCTGCTCGCGCGCGGCGACGATCCGGCCGCCGTACTCGAAGCGCTGTCGCAGGCGCTGACCAACAAGCTGATCCACGGCCCGACGAGCGCGCTCAACCGCGTGAACGGCGCCGATCGCGATTCGCTGATCGACCTGATGCGCGGCTTCTACCAGCACGCACCGCGCTCGAACGACCAGTCCGGCCACTAGCGCCGGCCGATCGCCCTGCCGCCGGCCGCGTGCCGGCCTATCCTTTCCGAATACCCCTTGCCCGGGAGCGCCGCTCCACACCATGAAGACGAGCATGCAACGCAAGCTCGACCAGCTGTCCACACGGCTGGCCGAACTGAACGACCTGCTGAGCCGCGAAAACGTCACGGCCGACCTCGACCAGTACCGCAAGCTGACACGTGAACACGCGGAACTCGGCCCGGTGGTCGAACAGTACGCGCTGTGGCGCCAGTCGCGCAGCGACGAGACGGCTGCACAGGAACTGCTCGGCGATCTGTCGATGCGCGACTTCGCGGAAGATGAAATCCGCAGCGCGCGCGAGAGCATGACCCGCCTCGAGACCGAACTGCAGAAGATGCTGCTGCCGAAGGATCCGAACGACGAGCGCAACATCTTCCTCGAAATCCGTGCGGGCACGGGCGGCGACGAATCGGCGCTGTTCGCGGGCGACCTGCTGCGCATGTACCTGCGCTTCGCGGAACGCCAGCGCTGGCAGGTCGAAATGATGTCGGAGAGCGCGTCGGATCTCGGCGGCTACAAGGAAGTGATCGTGCGGATCGCGGGCCAGGGCGCGTATTCGCGCCTGAAGTTCGAATCGGGCGGCCATCGCGTGCAGCGCGTGCCCGCCACCGAAACGCAGGGGCGCATCCACACGTCCGCGTGCACGGTCGCGGTGATGCCGGAAGCCGACGAAATCGGCGAGGTCGAGATCAATCCGGCCGACCTGCGGATCGACACGTTCCGCGCGTCCGGCGCGGGCGGCCAGCACATCAACAAGACCGATTCGGCGGTGCGCGTCACGCACATCCCGACCGGGATCGTCGTGGAGTGCCAGGACGACCGTTCGCAGCACAAGAACAAGGATCGCGCGCTGAAGGTGCTCGCCGCACGCATCAAGGACAAGCAGTATCACGAGCAGCACGCGAAGGAAGCGGCCACACGCAAGAGCCTGATCGGCTCCGGTGACCGTTCGGAACGGATCCGCACGTACAACTTCCCGCAGGGCCGGATGACCGACCACCGGATCAACCTGACGCTGTACCGGCTCGAGGCGCTCATGGACGGCGATCTCGATGAACTGATCAGCGCGCTGGTCAGCGAACACCAGGCCGAACTGCTCGCATCGCTCGGCGATGCCGACTGAGGCCGCGATGCCCGACACCACCGCCGACGAACTGCTGCGCGCGTCGCCGCTCGACGCGGTCGATGCGCGCGTGTTGCTCGCGCACGCGCTCGGCTGGACCCGCACGCAACTGATCACGCGCGGCGACGCGCCGCTCGACGCAGCCGCGGTCGAACGCTACCGCGCGCTCGAGGCACGCCGCCTGGCCGGCGAGCCCGTCGCGCAGCTCGTCGGGATGCGCGAATTCTTCGGCCGGCCGTTCGACGTGACGCCCGACGTGCTGATCCCGCGCCCTGAAACCGAACTGCTCGTCGAAGCGGCGCTCGATGCGATCGACGGGCTGCCGCATCCGGCCGTGCTCGATCTCGGCACGGGTAGCGGCGCGATCGCCGTATCGATCGCCGCCGAGCGTCCCGATGCGCGCGTGTGGGCGCTCGACCGTTCGCCGGCTGCACTCGCGGTCGCGCAACGCAACGCCGGCAAGCTGCTCGACGCGCGCCGACCCGGCGGCCCGCTGCACTGGCTGGAAAGCGACTGGTACGCGGCGCTCGATCCGGCGCTCGCATTCGACGCGATCGTCAGCAACCCGCCGTACATCGCGCAGCACGATCCGCACCTCGCGCAAGGCGACCTGCGTTTCGAGCCGCGCGGCGCACTCACCGACGATGCCGACGGCCTCAGCGCGATCCGCACGATCGTCGCGGGCGCCGGCACCTATCTGAAACCGGGCGGCACGCTCTGGGTCGAGCATGGCTACGACCAGGCCGAGGCCGTGCGCGCGGTGCTCGCATCGCACGGCTTCGTCGCGGTCGAATCGCTCGCCGATCTGGCCGCCATCGAACGTACGACCGGCGGCCGCCTGCCGGGCTGATGCCCGGCCCGCCCGGTTGAAATCCGCTATCATTTCGATCTAACGCCCCGCTAACGCAAGGTCAGTCATGGACACCCAACAACGTATCAAGCAAATCGTCGACGAAAACCAGGTCGTGCTCTTCATGAAGGGCAACGCACAATTCCCGATGTGCGGCTTTTCGGGCCGCGCCATCCAGGTGCTGAAGGCCTGCGGCGTCGACCAGTTCAAGACAGTCAACGTCCTCGAAGACGACGAGATCCGCCAGGGCATCAAGGCATTCTCGAACTGGCCGACCATCCCGCAGCTCTACGTGAAGGGCGAATTCATCGGCGGCTCGGACATCATGATGGAGATGTACCAGTCGGGCGAACTGCAGCAACTGTTTGCCGCCGCGTAATACGCGTCGTCCCCTTTCGATGGCATCTCCCAGCGCGCCGCCACGCCGGCTGATCGTCGCGATCACCGGCGCCACCGGCGCGATCTACGGCGTACGGCTGCTCGACCTGCTGCGCGCTGCCGGCGGCGTCGAAACGCACCTGCTGATTTCGAACGCCGGCTGGCTCAACATCCAGCACGAACTGAAGCTGTCGAAGGCCGATGTCGAAAGCCGTGCGGACGTCGTGCATTCGGTGCGCGATGTCGGCGCGACGATCGCATCGGGGTCGTTCGCGACCGACGGGATGGTGATCGCGCCCTGCTCGATGAAGACGCTCGCGAGCGTCGCACACGGGCTGTCCGACAACCTGATCACGCGCGCAGCCGACGTCACGTTGAAGGAACGCCGCCGCCTCGTGCTGATGGTGCGCGAAACGCCGTTCAACCTCGCGCATCTGCGCAACATGACGGCCGTCACCGAAATGGGCGGCATCGTCTTCCCGCCGCTGCCTGCGTTCTACGCGATGCCGAAGTCGATCGAGGAGCTCGTCGACCAGACCGTCACGCGCGTGCTCGACCTGTTCGCGCTCAGCGCACCGCTGACGACGCCGTGGGCCGGCATCCGGCACGCTCAGTAAGCGCAAGTCCGTGCGAAGCGCGTTCTTCGCGCATCTTCGTCGATTGCCACGAATTTCCATTCGATTTCACGAATACAGCGCCCATCCTCCGTGGAACGCACTGCGTCGCCCCGATTATCAACAAACAAGCGTCAATCAAATTCCCTGACGCGGATTTATCAATACTCGGTGCGCGCCTATAGTCACAGGCAAATCCCTTTGCAGGCCACCACCATGAACCGCTTGCCTTCGCTCTACCTGTCCCACGGCGCTCCGACGCTGCCGATCGACCCGACACTGCCGTCCGGTGCATTTACGCACCTCGCCGCCGAACTGCCGCGCCCGCGCGCGGTGCTGATGCTGTCCGCGCACTGGGGCACGCAGCGCCCCGCCGCCAGCATCGCCGCGCATCCGGAAACGATCCACGATTTCTACGGCTTTCCACAGGCGCTGTACGACATCCGCTACCCGGCGCCCGGCGCACCCGACGTCGCCGAGCGCGCGGCCGGGCTGCTGAATGCGGCCGGGATCGAGACCGCGACGACCGAGCACGGCCTCGACCACGGCGCGTGGGTGCCGATGCTGCTCATGTTCCCGGAAGCTGACGTGCCGGTGGCGCAGCTGTCGATCCAGCCGCGCGCGGATGCCGCCCACCACTTCGCGCTTGGCCGCGCGCTGCGACCGCTGCGCGATGAAGGCGTGATGGTGATCGGCTCCGGCCAGATCACGCACAACCTGCGCGCCGCCGATTTCAGTGCGGCACCGGAGGATGCGGACCCGCGCGTCACGGAATTCACCGGCTGGTTCGAGGCGAAGCTGGCCGCGCGCGACGTCGACGCCCTGCTCGACTACCGCCGACAGGCACCGCACGCGGCGCTGATGCATCCGACCGACGAGCATCTGCTGCCGGTGTTCACGGCGCTCGGCGCGGCGGACGACGACTACCAGCTCGGCATCCAGTCGCTCGGCACGTACCAGCGCGTACTCGCGATGACGAACTACGTGTTCGCGAGCCCGGCCGCCTGAGCCGCGCACGACAACCGTCGACCGCCCAACAAAAAGCCCGCCCGAGCATCGCTCGGGCGGGCTTTTTTCCGCTGCTTGCTGCCGCCGCCGAATCCGGCGGCAGGTCACGCGTCAGGCGCCGACCCCTTCGAGGATCTCGTCGTGCGATTCACGCTCGTCGAGATACTTGGTCCGGTAGCCGGTATTCACGCCCCAGAAGTAGAACACCAGCGCGATTGCCGCGACGACCAGCATGTCCCAGCCGTACGGCAGCACGCCGTGGCCGCCGAATTCCTTGCTGCCGATCAGCGACAGCACGGCCATCGTCGGCAGGTACGCGACCAGCCACCATGCGGCCTTCAGGTCGTCACCCCAGCCGGTCCAGCCCGACTTCGCCTGGAAGTAGAAATACACCGGCAGCGCGACGATCATCAGCAGGATGATTTCGCCCGTCAGCGGCCACTTCGCCCAGTACAGGATCAGCGATGCGCAGACGAATGCGAACGGTGCGATCAGCTTCATCAGCGGAATCGACAGCGGACGCTCGATGTCGGTCGCCGCGCGGCGCAGCGCCATCAGGCTGATCGGGCCGGTCAGGTACGAGATCACCGTCGCCACCGAGATCACTGCCGCGAGCGAGCTCCAGCCGCGGAAGAAGAACAGGAAGATGAACGAGACGAGCAGGTTGAACCACATCGCCTGGCGCGGCACGCCGTAGAGCGGGTGCACGTTGCCGAACATCTTCGGCATCGTGTTGTTGCGCTCCATCGCATAGATCATGCGGGTGGTCGTTGCCATGTACGTCGTGCCGGTGCCGCTCGGGCTGACGAATGCGTCGACGTACAGCAGGATCGCGAGCCAGTTCAGGTTCAGCGCGATCGCCAGTTCGGCGAACGGCGACTTGAAGTTGAAGTGCGACCAGCCCTGCGCGACGTCAGCCGGATTCACCGAGCCGATGTACGCCATCTGCAGCAGCACGTAGATCACGAGTGCGATCAGGATCGACGTGATCACCGCGAACGGCACGCTGCGCGACGGGTTGCGCGCTTCGCCCGCGAGGTTCACCGGGCTCTGGAAGCCGTTGAACGCGAACACGATGCCGCTCGTCGCGACTGCGGTCAGCACCGCCGACCAGCCGTACGGCGCAAAGCTTGCATTCGATGCGGTGCCGAGGTTTTCCGGATGGTAGCTCGTCAGCATCAGGCCGAGGATCGTGAGGCCGGGGATCAGGAACTTGAAGATCGTGATCGTGGTGTTCGCACGGGCAAACGCCTTCACGCCCCAGTAATTCAACAGGAAGTAGATGACGACCAGCACCGCGGACAGCAGCAGGCCGGGTACCGTCAACTCGCCGTTCACGAACAGCGCGTGCGCCCAAGGATAGGGCCACGTACTCATGTACTGGATCGACGCTTCAGCCTCGATCGGAATCACGGATACGATCGCGATCCAGTTCGCCCACGCGCTGATGAAGCCGACCAGCGAACCGTGCGAGTAGCGCGCGTAGCGCACCATGCCGCCCGACTCGGGGAACATCGCGCCCAATTCCGCGTACGTCAGTGCAATTGCGAGAATCACGACAGCGCCGATGATCCACGCGCAGATCGCCGCCGGACCGGCAATCTTCGCGGCCTTCCAGGCACCGAACAGCCAGCCCGAGCCGATAATCGAACCCAGCCCCGTCAGCATCAATGCAAACGGGCCGATGTTCCGTTGAATAGAACTCTTCACATCCTCTCCTGTGTCTCAAAAAGCATGGTCGGCCCGCGGTCCGGGATCGGCTCGGACAGCACCGCGCACGCAATTTTGGGGGGGCGAGTCACCCGATCAGGGCAACCCGTCCACGCGGCGCGTAGTTTAACGGTTGCACCTGAAACGTGGCGCCAAAATCGTTCGGCCCCTACAAAAAATTCGCGTCGTTTGCAAGCTTTGTAAACCTGATCTCCGCAATAACCCTGAGTCCACGGAAATACGGTTGACCACGCGATTGATAAGCCGTATAAAGGACTTCGCAGGATTTCAAGTGGCGAGTGAATTGGTTCTTTCGTAGTTCGCCCATCAACGGTACTCCGGTTGGTCCTATTACCCCTTCCTTGATTTTCCGCACCCCATGGGCCTCGGCCCCGTTTTATCTTTTTAGGAACAAGTAACATGGCAACCGGTACCGTCAAGTGGTTCAATGACGCAAAGGGCTTCGGCTTCATCACCCCGGAAGGCGGCGGCGACGATCTGTTCGCGCACTTCTCGGAAATCCGCGTCGAAGGCTTCAAGACGCTGCAAGAAAACCAGAAGGTTGAATTCGAAGTGAAGACGGGCCCGAAGGGTCTGCAAGCTGCGAACATCCGTCCGGTCTAAGCTTGGCGCGATAATTCGTGAAAAAAAGCCCCGCTTCGGCGGGGCTTTTTGTTTTTAAGCGCCGGTTGCCCGGCATGGCGGCCTTTCAGCCGCCCGCATTCAACCGAACAATCGCTGCGCGTGAATGCCGAGGCCCGTCGCGACACTCGCGAGGCGGTCGCCGAACACCGGCTGCGCATCCGGGAACGCACCCGCCAGCGCGCCCGACAGGAACGCGAGCCCCGTCGAGCCACCGGTGAAATACAGCGCACCGACATCGCGCGGCGCAACGCCCGCGAGCCGCACCGTCTCGCGCGCGGCATCGACGATGCGTGCGGTGTCGTCATGGCTCGCGTCGACGAGTCGGTCGGCATCGAACGCAATCTGCAGATCCTCTTCCACGTCGTTCAGGTCGATCATCGTCTCCCCGCCCGCCGCGACACCGATCTTCGCTTCTTCCGCGCGCGCCATCAGCGCATGTCCGAGCCGCTGCTCGACCACGCTCGTGAGCCGGTCGTACTGCTGCACCTGCTGGTACAGGTGCTTCATCAATTTCAGCTCGCCGAGCCGCTTCGGCGTGTAGACCGTGTTGATCAGGTGCCAGGTGGCGAGATCGAAGTAGATCTTGTTCGGCAGCTCGCGCCCTTCGGGGTCGAGCGAACGGTAGCCGAATGCCGGCAGGATCGCCGCCAGCTCGACACGCCGGTCGTAGTCGGTGCCCGCGACGTGCACGCCGTGGTGGGCCAGCACGTCGTCCTTGCGCTCGAGCCGCGCCATCCGTTCGGGCCCGACGCGCACCAGCGAGAAGTCGGACGTGCCGCCGCCGATGTCGGCGACGAGCACGAGGCGCTCGGCCTGCTGGCGCGATTCGTAGTCGAACGCGGCCGCGATCGGTTCGTACTGGAAGTGCACGTCCGTGAAGCCGACCGACCGCGCGGCGGTCTCGAGCTGGTCCTGGGCGAGGCGGTCGGCACGCGGATCGTCGTCGACGAAGAACACCGGGCGGCCAAGCACCGCACGGCCGATCGGCGCACCCGCGCGGGCCTCGGCCTTGCGCTTCAGGTGCGTCAGGAAGCGCGCGATGATTTCGGTGTACGCAATCGCGCTGCCGTCGCCGAGATCGGTCGTGGTTTCCGCGAGCGGCGAGCCGAGGATGCTCTTCATCGAGCGCATCAGCCGGCCGTCGAAACCGTCGATATAGGAAGCCAGCGCCGCACGGCCGTATTCGACCGTCTCTTCGTCGTTGTTGAAGAAGATCGCGGTGGGCAGCGTCAGGTGGTCGCCCTCGACGGGCGCGAGGCGCATGCCGTCGCCGTCGGGCAGCGCCACGGCGGAATTGGACGTGCCGAAATCGATCGCGCAGTAAGTCATGGGAAGTTGCCGCAGCGGGGCCGGCGCGAAAACGGAAAGGACGGGCTTTTTAACATGAAGCCCGCGGGATCACAACCGGGGCCGGCCAGCGGTGCCGCGCACCGGGCCTCGGCGGGACGTGCGCGGCCTGGCGCGCCGGGGAAACATGCGGGCGGGATGCGCGATGCAGCCCGTCCGCCTGACGGGTCAGGCTGCCGCGTCGAAACCCTTCTTCCACGCGCCCGCATAGACGACCTCGCCGATCGCATGGCGCGTGCGCGGCGCCTTCTCGCGATCGCGCAGCACCGGATCGAGCTTGTCGACGTTGCCGTAGTGACCGAGCGAGATGATCGACGGAATCGCGACGTCGGCCGGAATCGCGAACGCATCGCGGAACGCCTTCGCGTCGAAGCCGCTCATCTGGTGGGCGGCCAGGCCCAGCGCGTGCGCCTGCAGCACCAGCGACATCGCGGCGGCGCCCGCGTCGTACAGCGCGGTGGGGGCCGGCTCACCCTTCGGCGTGAGCGTGTGCGCGGTCACCGCGATCAGCACGGGCGCCGGCGCATTCCAGCCCTGGTTGAACGGCACCAGCGTCGCGAACGCACGTTTGAATGCGTCTTCGTCCTGCGTGCGGTCGAATACGATGAAGCGCCACGGCTGCGCGTTGTAGGCAGACGGCGCCCAGCGGGCGGCTTCGAACACCGCGTGCAGATCGCCGGCGCTGACGGCTTCATCCGAATACGCGCGCGGGCTCCAGCGGCCCGCGATCAGGTCGTGAATCGAAACAGTGGTGGGAGCAGGTTTGACGGACATGCGGTTCCTCGCTGACATCGATGAAGGGGCGCGAACGCCCGGCGAACCGCAAGCATACCCGCTTGAGCCGATGCGCGCCCGATCCTCCCGCGCTATGCAAATCTCCGTGTGTGCATTGCCCGACCGACCA
>NZ_JAAGPB010000276.1:0-11660 GCF_017104585.1 Burkholderia sp. Ac-20392 | reverse complement strand
GTTGGTCGAGTGGCAGGAGGTGAACCACGACATGAAGTGGCACCAGTGGCACGAGTGGAACCAGTGGCACGAGCGGAACCAGTGGCACGAGCGGAACCAGTGGCACGAGTGGAACCAGTGGCACGAGCGGAACCAGTGGCACGAGCGGAACCAGTGGCACGAGTGGAACCAGTGGCACAAGCGGAACCAGTGGCACGAGTGGAACCAGCGGAACCAGCGGAACCAGCGGAACCAGCGGAACCAGCGGAACCAGCGGAACCAGCGGAACCAGCGGAACCCCCGGCACGAACGGCATCATCAGCTCGGTCGGCGCGGTCGTCATGGACGTCGGCGCCACGATCACCGGCACGAGCCCGCCGGGACCGACCAAGGGCGTGACCACCGGCCTCGGCAACACGGTCACCGGCGCAGGCACGATCATCCGCGACACGACGAACGCCGTGAGCAACGGCATCGGTCAAACCGGCTTCACGGCGAACCCCGTCGGCACGACGGTTGTCGGGCTGGGCTCCATCGTCGGCTCGACCAGCAACCCGGTCACCGGCCTCAGCGACACGGTGAAGGCGCTCGGCACCGGCCCGCTGTCGCCGTTGGCGCCGCTCACGACGCCGGTCGGCGGCCTGCTCGACACCGTCGCCGGTGGCCTCAAGACGGGCGGCACCATGCTCGGCTCGGCCCTGTCGTCGGGCCCGGTCCAGCAGACGACGCAGGCGATCAGCACGGCGATCACGCCGCTCGTCACGACCGTCGGCCAGGTCACGCAGCAGGTCGGCACGGCGACCGGCCTCGGGCAGCCCGTCGCGGGCCTGCTCGCACAGATCGGCGGCGCGATCACGTCGGCGGGATGGAAGGTCACGTCCACGTCGCCCCAGCCGCTGGTCGGCGGCGTCGGTGAGCTCGTTCGCGCGGTCGGCAACACCGTGACCAACGCGGGCGGTCTCGTGAACCCGAACGGTGCGAACGGCGCGGTGCCTGTTGCGGGCCTGGTGACGAGCGTGGTCGGCGGCATTCCGGCGACCGTCCACAACGGTTCCGCGACCGGCACGGGCGGTACGGGCGGCGGCTCACCGCTGGGTGGTCTCTCCAACCCGCTCGCACCCGTTACGGGGCTGGTGGGTGGCCTGCTGGGCGGCTTGGGTGGCCTGGGCGGCAAGTAGTCGATCGATTTCGATCGTCGCGGCGGTAACCGGCCAAACGAACATCGGCCGCCGGTTACCGCCGACCAGAATTGCTTGATGATCCCCCTGCGGGAAGCGGATCGGACGGGGCCTCTCGATGTATCAATCGCGAACGACGTCGCGCTGCGACGGCGGCCGCGCCAGCCCGCGTGCGGGCAGCGGCGTCGACATCACGATCGACGTGCGTGTTTCGCCGTACAGGTTGATGCGTTCGATCAGTTGTTCGAGATGCGTCATGCTGATCGCGGCGAGCCGCATCATGTACGAGTCCGCGCCCGTCACGTGATGGCATTCGACGACTTCGGGAATCGTCTCCAGCAGCCGGAGGAATTTCGCTTTTGCCGGTTGCTGCACCGTGATGCCGATCAGGGCGCTGACCGGATAGCCGGCCGCGGCGGGATTGATCCGGGCCGTGTAGCCCTCGACGACGCCGGCCGCTTCGAGCCGCTTCACGCGCTCCGTCACCGCCGGCACCGACAGGTGCACCTGGCGCGCCAGCTCCGTGTAGCTGATGCGGCCGTTGGCCTGCAACAGCGTCAGTACCTTCCAGTCCAGATCGTCCATCGCGGCGGGATTTTTTAAGGCGGAGTGGCCATTTTTCCTTAAAAACCGCATTCAGCGATGACGGGACTTTCCCTACGATGCCTGTTCCACCCGTTACATGTCGCAAGGAGCTGGCGATGCTGTTCATCAAGTCAGTCGTCATGGGGTTGTCGATCGCGGTGCCGGTCGGGCCGATCGGCATGCTGTGCATCCAGCGCAGCCTGAGCCGCGGCTTTCAGGCGGGATTCGCGACTGGCGTCGGCGCCGCGTGCGCCGATGCGATCTACGGCCTGCTCGGTGCGCTCGGCATCGCGGGTATCGTCACGGCATTCCCGATGCTGACCGTCGGGTTGAAAATCGGCGGCGGCGCGTTTCTCGTGTGGCTGGCGTGGACCGTCGCGCGCCAGGCGCCGGCCGCGTCGACGGCAGAGCGCGACCTGCCGCGCACGACCGTCCTGCGCGATTTCCTGACGACGTTCGGCCTGACGCTGTCGAACCCGATGACGATCCTGTCGTTCGTCGGGATTTTCGCGGCGCTCGGTCCGCTGTCGGGGGAGCAGGAAGGGGCGATGGGGTCGGCCGTGGCGCTGATGGTCGCCGGTGTGTTCATCGGTTCGGCAACGTGGTGGCTGTGCCTGAGCGGTACGACCGCCGCGCTGCGCACGAAGATGTCGTTCGCGTTCATGCACGGGCTGTCGCGCGTGTCGGCCGCGGTGATCGCCGTATTCGGCGTGATTCAGGTCGTCGCGGGCGTGCGCGGGGTCATTTAGGCCGGTCTACGTATCGCGTTGCGACCGGATCGCGTCGACCGTCGTCCGGATATGCGCGAGCAACTCGAGTAGCACCGCTTTCCGGAAATACTGGTTCATTCGCGTGCTGACGACGAGCTCGGACGGCAACGCGTCGATCACACGCTGAACCGACAGCAGAGCGTCGACGAGTCGCGCCAGCGCATCGCGATCCTGCGTGCTCACGGCAGCCGCGACCTCGTCCGGCCAGAAACAGAACGCGTCGATGCCGCAGCATTCGGCGACACAATCTGTCTCCAGGACATCGAGCAAAGGCATGACCTCTGCCAGACAGGCATCGATCGCGACCGCCTGCGCCTGACCGCCCGACAGATCGCCGAATTCGATCCACCGATCCGGGCCGATGCTGATGTCGTTCTTGTACGGTTTGTCGTTCATCGGTTGACGCTCGCCGGATGGATTCAATTCAACGCCGGCAAATGCGCACGCACGAAGCGCGCGATTTCCTGGCTCAGTTCCCTGTCCTCGGGCGCGCCCATGAACCCACCATGCGGCATCCCTTCGAATACATGAAGCTCGGTTGGTACCTGCGCGCGGCGCAACGCGCGATGCAGGCGCACCGCGTTCGACAGGAACAGGTCGCGCGTGCCGCTCTGGATGAACGTCGGCGGGAAGCCGGCGGCGAAATCGCCGAACAGCGGCGACAGATACGGATGCGCGAGATCGGCGCCGTTCGCGTAGAGCAGGTTGTTCGGCATCAGCGAGGCCGGCAACACGACGTCGACGAGACGGTTGGTTTCGAAGCTGTCGCCGGATTCGGTCAGGTCGACTTCCGGCGACAGCAGCACCAGCGCGGCCGGCAGCGGCAAGCCTTCGTCGCGGGCCCGCAGCACCATCGCGGCGGCGAGGTTGCCGCCCGCCGAGCGTCCGCCGATGACGATGTTTTCGGGTGCGTAGCGCTCCAGCACGTAAGCATACGTCGCGATGCAATCGTCGAGCGCGGCCGGATACGGATGCTCGGGCGGCAGGCGATAGTCGACGCCGTAGCATCGAATGCCGAGCCGGTCGGCCTGCATCTGCGCGCCGGCGCGGCACGCGGCGCCGCCGCCGAGCACCAGCGCGCCGCCATGCAATTCGATGTACGCGCATTCGCCGGAGGCGGCCGCTTCGGGCGTGGCGACATGCACGTCCGCCGCACCGGCCCGGATCGTCTCTACGCGCGAGCGCAGATAGCCGCCGAGCTGCTCGATGGCCGCCGCGTAGTGCGCGTCGGCGGCCGCCTTCACGCGCATCCATGCGTCGAAATCGTCCGGGGGCGGCATCACGTGCAGTGCGTTCAGCGGCACGCCGTCGTTGCCGACCAGTCGTTGCAGCGCGGTTCGCGCTTCTTCGCTGATCGAGGCCGGGAAGGGGACGACACGGCTCGGCAGGACGACGCCATCGGGTTTGTCTTTCATCGATTCGGTTCTGTTGGACGTTGGACGAGTCATGCGGCAGAAGGCCAGTGGCGCAGCATCACGTCCAGCGCATCGAGACTGCGCGACCACGACGAGTCGGACGCCGGTGCGCTGTGCGAGAAGCCGCCCGCGCTTTCGAGCGTGACGTAGCCCATGAAAAAGCCGCCGAGCAGACGGATCGCATGCGCCTGTTCGGTTTCCGGAATGTCGTAGCTGCGAAGCACGGCCGAGGTCATTCTGACGAGCTGGCCGCCCGCGCTTTCGGCGGCGCGTTCGGCGCTCACCGGGTGGCGCGCTGCAGCGAAGCGACCGGGGTGCTCGCGTGCGTAGTCGCGATAGACGTTGGCGAGCGCGGTCAGCGCGTCCTTGGCGGTGCGGCCGGCCAAGGCGTCGGTCGCGCGATCGGCGAGCTCCTTCAGCGCGAACAGGGCGATGCGGCTCTTGAGGTCGTCGAAACTCGGGACGTGGGAGTACAGGCTGGCGAGCTTGACGTCGAAGCGACGCGCGAGGGCGGCACCGGTCAGGTGCTCGAAGCCGGTTTCATCGGCGAGCTGCGCGCCCGCTTCGACGAGTTTGTCCAGGGTGATGCCGGCGCGTGGCATGGCGAATGCTACTCGAATTAGTCAAAAACCTAATTCTATTAGTTTTGATGGCGATGTCAATTTCACGAACTCGGCCTCCGCCATGTTCGTGACGATCACCCCAGCTCGAACGACGTCACCCCGAACACGCGCTCGATCGCAATCGCCGGCGCTTCTTTCGTGTACATCCGTGCGGTTTCGAACGCGCTCGTCATGCCGTGCCGTTCCGCCAGTGCGACGGCCGCGGGGTTCGTTTCCGGCACGTCGAGCACGATGACCTCGCCGGGCATGTGCGCCGCCAGCGCACGAAACAGCCCGGTGGCAACGCCTGAGTCGTCGGCGAAAAGCGGGCCGATCTTGCAGCCCGTCCTGCAACGGCGCACGACACCGTAGCCGGCGACTCGACCGCCGTCGATCGTCGCGAGCGCAACGGCATCCGGCTGCGCGATCCAGGTGGTGACGAAACGCTCGCGCGCGGCGGGAAAGCATTCGCGATCGTAGGCAAGCAACTGCTCGAACGGTACGTCGGCTGCTGCCGCCACGTGCGCGCACCCGATGCCGTTCACGCGCCCCTCGTAGCGGATGTTGCGGTACGCGAGCGCGAATCCGGACTTCCTGTAGTTCGCCTGCTGGGCCAGAACCCCATCGAGCCCGATGTTGCGGTCGCCGAGGTAACGCATGCCGTGCTGCCAGGTTCGGATGCCGAAACCTTGGCCGCGAAACCCGGGTTTCACGATGTAGAGACCGATGAAGCCGAAGCGGTCGTCGTAGACGACAGCCGAGATGCACGCGACCGGTTCGCCGCGCCAGACGCCGACGAAGAATCCGGCCGGGTCTGCGTCCCTGAAACAGGATGGATCATGCAGGCCGGGGTTCCAGCCTTCTGCAGCCGCCCATTCGACCGACAGGGCTACGTCGTCGGCCGACATGGTGCGCACGATGAAGTCTCCGCCTTGATCCATGGTTCACCCCAGTCGCTGCGCCCAGGATGGCGCGTTGCGTGACGGTCAATGCATCGGTGAAGCGCGGGCAGGCAGCGCCGTGGCTGCCGATCGGGCCATCATAATCCCAAGGGCGGGTGCCAGAGCGGGAAGGTCGGTCCGTGCCGTCGACGGGCGCCACTCAGCCGCGCCCCGCGAAACCCGGATTCCCTGCGGTTGACATGCAATAAAACCATTGCATATCATGCGCAATGAACGCCGAACAGCTTGACCATGTTTTCAAGGCGCTTGCCGACCCCATCCGCCGCAGGATCATCGATCGGTTGCGCGAGCAGCCCGATCAGTCGCTTTTCCAGATTTGCGCGGTAGCCGTTGCAACGGGGGAAAAAGCCATCTCCCGGCAGGCCGTGACCCAGCATCTCGACATGCTGGAGAAGGCCGGACTGGTTCGCATCTCCTGGTCGGGCCGAACCAAGATCCATTCTCTCGATCTCCAGCCGCTGCGGGAAGCGGTGGACATCTGGCTTCAGCGACATCTCGAGGAAGGAAAGAACCCATGAGAATCTACGTCACGTCCGTCTTTGTCGACGACCAGTCCAGGGCGCTGGACTTCTACACGAACACTCTCGGATTCGTCGTGAAACATGACGTGCCGCTGGGCGAGCACCGCTGGCTCACCGTCGTATCGAGTGAAGCGCCTGGTGGAACGGAACTGCTGCTGGAGCCGAGCGAGCACCCGGCGGTTGGCCCCTTCAAGAACGCGCTGGTCGAAGACGGCATACCCGCAGCCTCGTTCCAGGTCGATGATCTGGACACCGAATACAAGAAACTGCGCGCGCAGGACGTCAGGTTCACCGTGCCCCCGATGGATGCCGGCACGGTCCGCATGGCCGTGTTCGACGATACCTGCGGAAACCTGATTCAGCTCATCGAGATGAAGGACAAGCAAGCGCCGTCACATTGATTTCGCGAGGTGGTCGATGCAGGTCACGGAACATGAGGTCGTCATCGCCGGCGGCGGCCCCACCGGCTTGATGCTGGCCGGCGAGCTGGCGCTGGCCGGCGTCGATGTCGCCATCGTCGAACGCCGCCCCGATCAGACGCTCGCGGGTTCACGCGCCGGCGGGCTGATTGCGCGGACGCTCGAGATCTTCGATCAACGCGGCATCGTGGAGCGGTTCCTCGCCGAAGGCCAGAAGGCGCAAGTCACCGGGTTTGCGTCGATTCGCCTGGATATCAGCGATTTTCCGACCCGGCACAACTACGTGCTCGGGCTGCGCCAGAAACATATCGAGCGCATTCTCGCCGGGTGGGTCGACGAGCTGGCGGTACCGATCTATCGCAGCTGCGAATTGACGGGTTTCGCGCAGGACGACACGGGCGTCACCATCGAGCTTTCCGGTCGTGCGCCACTGCGGGCGGGCTATCTCGTCGGGTGCGATGGCGGCCGGAGTCTCGTTCGCAAAAGCGCCGGCATCGAGTTTCCAGGATGGGATGCGACGACCAGCAGCATTCTCGCCGAGTGCGAGATGACCGAGGAGCCGCCGTTGGGCGTCCATCGCACGGCATTGGGCATCCACGCGTTCGGGCGCGAGGCGTACGAAATTCGCGACGGCAAGATCGTCTTTGCCACCGAAGGCCCCGTCGGCGTCATGGTGACTGAAAAGGCAGTCGGCGCGAAAGCCGAGCCCACGCTGGACGAGCTGAAGGAAGCACTCGTCGCCGCATGCGGAACCGACTACGGCGTCCATAACCTGACGTGGATTTCCCGGTTCACCGACATGGCGCGACAAGCGGCTACCTACCGCAACGGCCGCATTCTCCTGGCCGGCGATGCCGCTCACGTGCATTCTCCGGTGGGCGGAAAGGGCCTCAACATCGGCGTGCTGGATGCGGTGAACCTGGGCTGGAAACTGGCCCAGGTGGTGAAAGGAACGTCGCCCGACGGGCTGCTCGACACGTATCACGCCGAGCAACATCCGGTTGCGGCCCGCGTGCTGCGCACGACGATGGCGCAGGTTGCGTTGCAGCGTACCGATGACGGCACCGAAGCATTGCGTGAAGTCGCGGCGGAATGGCTTCGCATGGATGAGCTTCGCAAGCGCGTCGCCGCCGAGATGTCCGGGCTCGGGATCCGTTACGCACTCGGGGAAGGGCATCCGCTGATCGGTCGCCGCATGCCGGACCTCGATCTGATTACGGCTGACGGTTCCGTGCGCGTCTTTGCGCTGCTCCGGAACGCTCGGCCGGTGCTGTTGAATCTCGGCGCACCCGGTAGCGTCGATATCACGGGCTGGCCGGATCGAATCGAACGGGTTCACGCCCGGTACGACGGCCCATGGGATCTGCCCGCGCTAGGCCAGGTTGCCGCGCCGACGTCCGTTTTGATCCGTCCCGATGGATATGTCGCGTGGGCGGGTATCGACACACAGGACGGCCTTCGGAATGCGATGAACACCTGGTTTGGGCCTCCCCGGTAGGCGTGTCGTCTTCATCGGGCCGGATGACGTTTTCGACATGGCATACCAGTCGTCCGGGAGGCGCGGCCAGGGCGCCGCGTTTTGTCCCGCAGTGGGCGCCGTCGAGTCGTGCCGGCTGGTGTGGGACGGCCATGTGCGCTTCGCGGCCGAAGCAGCCGTTGCGCAAGCCCGGTCGCGCGGGCCCCGGCGTATGTTCCGACCGGGGCCGTGCCGCTCAACACGTCAAGGCCTTCGCGTTACCCCATCAGAACGTGTACGTCACCTTCCCGAACGCCGTCCTTCCGAGCGTGTTGTACCCATACGCGGTCATGTACTGCCGATCGAACAGATTCGACACCGTCGCCGACACCGTCACGTGCGAGTTGATCCGGTACGACGCGCGCAGGCCCACCGTCAGGTACGAAGGCAGATAGGTCGAATTCGCCGGATCGTCGAACGTCGTGCCGCCGTAAAGCAGCGACGCCCCCGTGCTCAACGCATGCAGGTGCAGTTCATCCCACGTGTGATCGATGTTGAGGCTGACCGTCTGGCGCGGCCGGCGGTTGAGCCACGAATCGTTGGTTTCGTCCTGCGGATTCAGGAACCCGACCGCGAGGCTCACCGGCGTCGAACGGCCGATCGTCCCCTTGTACGACAGGTCGATTCCGCGAATATGCGCGCGACCGATGTTCATCGGCGAGAACGTCGCCGGGTTGTACGCGATCAGGTTGGTGACCCGCGTGTCATAGATCGCGGCCGTGAACGTACCGTACGACGTGTTCGCATCGACCGCAGCCTCGACCGACGTGTTGCGTTCCGGGCTGAGATTCGGATTCCCGTAGCCGGGGTAATACAGGTCGTTGAACGAAGGCAGCCTGAACGCATTGCCATACGACACGCGCGCCGTGTACACCGGCGTGATCGCCCACGACAGCGCCGCATTGCCCGTATTCACCGACTGGCCGGCGATGATTTCGTGACGCCCCGCGAGGAACATCGTCACGCTGCCGAGCGTCGCCGACTGATGCAGCGAGAACGCGGAATCATTGCGCGTCGGCACGCCGTTCGGAATATCGACCGGCAGGAATGCCTGCTCGCGCGTGAAGTCGTACGCGAGCTTGGTTTCGCCGGACAGCGGCAGCCCGAACAGATGGAATCCGCGCTCCTGATGCGTCAGCGACGTCGACGTGCTGATGCGCTGCGAATTGATCTGGTCGGTCGGGATGGTCGGATCGCTCGCGTAGATGAACCCGCGATCGTTCGAATAACCGAAGGACTGGTCGAACTGCGTGTCCGGCGTGATGTCGAGGTGGAACGCGATACCGGTCGTCAGCTGATGATCGAGCTGGCGGTTCGCATAGCCGCTGTTGTCGTAGGACAGATCGGACCGGTGATACAGCGCGAACGTCGAGATCGACCAGTTGTCGCGCGCGTAGCCGAGGCGCGCATCGAGATCCTGCGCGTGGTACGGGTTGCGGCCCGCCTCATGCCCGTACGCAAAGGGCCGAGTCGCGTCGATGCCGGCCGTGTTGTACGAGTGCAGGCCGAGCGAGTAGGTGAGCCCGCCGAGCGCGGCGAGCGGCCCGGTCGACGGCACCGTGCCCGACGTGCGCAGCTGCGTGTCGAACGTCTTGTTCGACCCGCCGCCGAACGACACGGTGGTCTGGTTCGGCTGGTTGGCCGCGCGGCGCGTGAAGAGTTGCACGACGCCGCCCATCGCATTGGCGCCGAACGACGCGGCGGCCGGCCCCGAGATTACTTCGACACGTTCGAACGCTTCGGTCGGCAGGTCCGCCCACGGCGCGATGCCGGTGGTCGACGAACCGATCCGGATGCCGTCGATGAACACGGCGACCTGGCTTGCCGACGAGCCGCGGATGCTGACCGACGCGGACGAACCGGGCCCGCCGTTCTGCGAGACGGTCACGCCGGGCAGCGTCGCGAGCGCCTGCGTGATGCTCGGATCGCTCGGCGACAGCCGGTCGAGATCGGTGCGCGTGAGCACCTGGGTCGTCGCGTAGCGCTGGTCGAACGACTCGGGCAGCCGACGCGTGTCGGTCACGTTGATCGTCGGCAGGTCGGCGCCTTCGGCGGCCGGGGCCGGTTGCGAAACCGCGGTGTCGCCGGCGGCGTGGGCGAGGGGCGAGAGGAGCGCAGTTGCGGCGGACGTGGCAAGGAGGTGTCGAATCTTCATGAGGCTGTCGTTGTTGTCGGGCTGCGCATGCGTCGATCGTGGGCGGGCGGCGGGCAGCACCGGTTTTGTTATCGGTGATCGGGCTATCGCGCGGTCGGGCCGGGCAGGCCGCAGTCGCGGGCGTCGGCGCGGCACATGCCGGCGGACGCGATCGATAGGGAGCGGCGCGCGCAAGCGGGCGGGCCGTGCATGCCGGCGGCGTGCCGGCGCGACGCTTCCGGTGCGGAAGCGGATGCGGTAACGGTGGACATCGGGCGGATCCTGAGGTCGGGCCGTCCATGCAACGGGCACCGCCAAAGGCGGTGTTGGCGCATCGGGACACCCCGCCCGGTGCGGCTGCTTGGACCTCGGGTCGATGGCAGGTCTCCTGGCTCGCGGGTCCTGATTCGTGCCGGCCTTCCCGGTTTCCCAGTGGCATGCAGTGGCACGGATTCGCCGCTCACAGTTGCGGGGGCAGCCGCAGATTGGAGGCACTGCCTCTCCTGCGTTCCCTTTTGATCCCGTTTCCGGGAACCATCAGCGCGCAAGGGTAATGGCGTGCGCTCCGGCGCGTCAATTGTCCGGCCGCGCGGGGATGCGAAAAAACGTCATTACCGCGCAAATATTTTCGAAATCCTTTCTTTTATGCGTCGGCGCCGTGTTTCATGTCTGACGAAACGGGATGGTTCGCTGCGATGCAATCGCGCCGGAACCGGCTCGGCGCGATGCCCGTCCACCTCACGAACGCGCGGCGGAATGCTTCCTCGCCGCCGAACCCGAGATGCGCGGCAATCCGCGCGATCGGCCAGTCCGACTCGCGCAGACAACGTTGTGCGGCTTCGGCGAGACATTGCTCGCGCAGCGCGTGATAACCGCTTCCTTCGGCCACCAGCCGCCGCCGCAACGTTGCCTCGCTTACGCCTAGCCACGCGGCCAGCTCGGCGAGCGTCGGCAACGCCTGCTCGTGTGCGAGCGCCGCATCGAGAAAGCCGCGCACCTGCTGCGTCCACGCCACGACGGCCGGCGCCGCATCGATCAGGCGAAACGGAAAATCAACGAGAAACGCGTCGAGCTCGGCCGGTTGCCGGATCACGCGGCATTCGAGCCGTGCGGCATCGAATGCGAAGCCGTAGGTTTTACGGCCCACTTCGACCGGCGCATTGAACAGCCCGAGCAGCGGCATCGCGTCATCGCGGCGCGGATGGCCGAGCCACACGTCGGTCGGCCGCAACGGCTGCCCGATCAGCCAGCCGAACAACTGCAGATAGCAGAACAACCCCGTCAGGTCGACGAGGCACGCGGCCGGACTGCGCGTGCGGCGCAGCGAATCCATCCGGAACGTCGCACGCCCGTCGCGCACGGCGAGCGACAGCGCGCCGGCGCGCGGCGTCAGCATCTCGTCGAATTCGCGCGCACAGCGGATCGCGTCGGCCAGCGTCGCGCAACTCAGCAGGCAGCGGCACATCAGGTCGACTTCGCGCTTGCGCATCGGCGGGTGGCCGTCGCCGCGCGCGACCTGCGCCTCGAGGCGTTCGATCGCGTCGCGGTACAGCGCAACGAAATCGCCCGGCGTCGTCGA